>DATKQA010000761.1:0-2210 GCA_035523835.1 Candidatus Sulfotelmatobacter sp. | reverse complement strand
CAGTACCGGGCTGCGGTGCTCTCGTGGACGCACGCGCGCAGCTTGGCATGACGGGTCCGGCGTTCGGCGATGCCCATCGTGAAAGCGGTGTGCATTGCCTCGGCGATCTCATCGGGATCGAACGGGTTTACAATCAGCGCCTCGGTGAGCTCGTCCGCCGCGCCGGCAAAGCGCGACAGTACCAGCACGCCGGGATCATCCGGGTCCTGCGCGGCGATGAACTCCTTGGCGACAAGGTTCAGACCGTCGCGCAACGGGGTCACCACGCCGACTCGCGCGATGCGATAGAATCCCGCAAGCGTGCGCCGTGCCACCGTGCGAGTCATATACCGCAGCGGCGTCCAGTCGAACTCGGAGTACTGGCCGTTGGTGTCGCCGACGACGCGGTCGAGCTGCTGGCGGAGCGCCTGGTAGGCGCCAAGGTCCTCGCGCGAGCGCGGCGCGACCTGAAGAAAGCTCACTCGGCGCCGGTGCTGTGGATATTTCGCCAGCAGCCGCGCGAACGCCTCGAACCGGTTGACCAACCCCTTCGAGTAGTCGAGCCGATCGACCCCGATCGCCAGCGATCTCGCCGCCAGGCTTGCTTTCATCCGCCTTGCCTCGGCGCCGCGCAGCGACTCAGCCGCCATCGCGGCGAACCCGTCGGCGTCGATGCCAATCGGATCAACGATCACGCGCGGCATGCGCTGGGGCTCGATACCCGGAACCGCCTGCATGCATGCGAGAAAGGCCGCGCGATAGCCGAGCGTGTGGAAGCCGACGACGTCATAGGCGCAGAACGACGCCAGGACCTCGTTCGCCTGCGGCAGCGCATAGACCAGCTCCGGCGGCACGAACGGCGTGTGCAGGAAGAAGCCGATGCGGTTGCGCACGCCGCGGGCACGCAATTCCTGGCCGAGCGGGATCAGGTGGTAGTCGTGCACCCAGACCAGATCGTCGGGTCGCAGCAGCGGCGCAATGCAGGCGGCGAAGCGCCGGTTCACCGCGCGATAGCCTTCGTATTCCTCGGTGCGGTAGTCCACCAGGCCGAGCCGGTAATGCAGAAGCGGCCACAGCGCGCCGTTGGAATAGCCGGCATAGAACAGGCGATAGTCGGTTTCGCTGAGATCGATGGTGGCGTAGGTGACGCCGCCGGCTTCCTGCATCGTCGGCTGATGGTCGGTGCGGGCCGATCGCCGGCCGCTCCAGCCGAACCACAGCGAGCCGGGACGCAACGCATCGGCCAGGGCGATCGCCAGGCCGCCGGCGCGCGGGCCTCGCTCCGTCGGCATCGGCACGCGGTTCGAGACCACGACCAGGCGGGCCATCTCCTCACCTCATGATTGCTTCTACTTGCGTATATCTGGCGAATTCTTGACGAAGATCGCCTCAAAAAAACCTGATCCGGCAGGCATTTGCGGTTGGCAGGCCGACTGATGCCGGCAAAGACAGTCACCGGAGTGTAGGACCGACAATGCGAATAGCCCAGATCGCACCGCTCACCGAGGCTGTACCACCGCGGCTGTACGGGGGAACAGAGCGCGTGGTCTCCTATCTGACCGAGGAGCTGGTCGGTTTGGGCCATGACGTGACGCTGTTCGCCAGCGGCGACTCGCTCACGACCGCGCGGCTCGAGGCGGTATGGCCGCGGGCGCTGCGGTTCGAGACTGATCTGCGCGACCCAATGGCCGCACAGATGTTGCTCCTGGAAACGGTCCGCCAGCGCGCCGACCAGTTCGACGTGCTGCATTTTCACCTGGACTACTGGTCATTCCCGCTGTTCAGCCGCCAGCGCACGCCGTTTCTGACCACGCTGCACGGCAGGCTCGATCTGCCGGAGTTCTGGCCGCTCTATGACCAGTTCCGCCAGGTGCCACTGGTGTCGATCTCGAATGCTCAGCGGCGGCCGCTGCCGCAAGCGAATTTCGTGGCCACGGTGCAGCACGGCCTGCCCGAGACCCTGCTTCAGCCGCAGCCGGCGAAACCGGGCTATCTCGCCTTTCTGGGCCGCATCGCGCCGGAAAAGCGCCCCGACGCCGCGATCCTGATCGCCCGGCGCGCCGGCATTCCGCTGAAAATCGCCGCCAAGGTGGATCGGGTGGACGAAGCCTATTACCGCGACAAAATCCGCCCACTGATCGACGGCCGGCATGTCGAGCTGATCGGGGAGATCGGCGATGCGGACAAGTCGGAGTTCCTGAGCGGGGCGATCGCGCTGCTGTTGCCGATCG
>DATKQA010000760.1:0-5364 GCA_035523835.1 Candidatus Sulfotelmatobacter sp. | reverse complement strand
TCGGCGTGGTGCCCTACAGCCCGCTGGCGCGCGGTGTGCTCACCGGCAAATACGATCCGGACGCACCGCCGCCCGACGACAGCCGCGCCGGCCGCCAGGACCGGCGGCTGATGCAGACCGAATGGCGGCGCGAATCGCTGGTCATCGCGCGCGAACTGCGGGCTCATGCGGAGAAGCGCGGCATGAGCGCCGGCCAGTTCGCCACCCTCTGGGTGCTCAACAACAGGCTGGTGACGGCGGCCATCGCCGGTCCGCGCACCGAGGCGCAGTGGGCCGACTATCTCGGCGCCCTCCGGCACGACTTCACCGCCGAGGACGAGGCGCTGGTGGATCGGCTGGTGGCGACCGGCCATCCCTCCACCCCCGGCTACAACGATCCGGCCTATCCGATCGAAGGCCGACTGCCGCGCAATGCGGGATAACGGTCTGTTGAGCACGGCGACGGCGCCGCCGCCTTGATTTCGCCGAATTCCGGCGCACAGTTGACCGCCGATAGCATTTTCATAGCGAACCGGAGCCCGTCATGACCGCAACGCGATTTTCCTGGCGCGAGTTCTGGGCGCTTACGCGCGGCTACTGGTCGTCCGAGGAAAGGTGGTCGGCACGCGGCTTGCTCGCCGTCATCGTCGGTTTGAACCTGTTTCAGGTCTACCTCAACGTGTTGTTCAACGAATGGAACAACCTGTTTTACAATTCGCTGCAGGAGCTCGACGAAAAAGCCTTCTGGCACCAGCTCTTCCGCTTCAGTTGGCTGGCCGCGCTGTTCATCGCGACCGGTGTCTATGCTTATTACTTGAACCAGATGCTGCAGATTCGCTGGCGCCGCTGGTTGACCGAGCGCTTCCTCGATCATTGGCTCGAACATCGCGTCTACTATCGCCTGCAACTGACCGATACCGGCACCGACAACCCCGACCAGCGCATCGCCCAAGACCTGCAGCTCTTCGTGCAGCAGACGCTCAATCTGTCGCTCAATCTGCTCAGTTCCGTGGTGACGCTCGCCTCCTTTCTGACCATCCTCTGGACGCTCAGCGGTCCGTTCAGCTTCACCCTGGTCGGCCATGAGTTTGCCGTTCCCGGCTACATGCTCTGGGCAGCGCTGGTCTATGCGATTGCCGGCACCTGGCTCATCAACAAGATCGGCCGGCCGCTGTTCGGCCTCAATTTCAATCAGCAGCGCTACGAAGCCGACTTCCGCTATTCGCTGGTGCGGCTGCGCGAGAACGCCGAGGCGGTAGCGCTCTATGGCGGCGAGGCGCGCGAGCACGAGGCTTTCCGCGGCCGCTTCGCCAATGTGTTCGGCAACTGGTGGGCGCTCATGAGCCGCCAGAAGACACTGCTGTGGTTCACCCTGGGTTACCAGCAACTGGCGATCATCTTCCCCTTCGTCGTCGCGGCGCCGCGCTTCTTCGCCAAGACCATCCAGCTCGGCGGCATGATGCAGATCGCTTCCGCCTTCGGCCAGGTGCAGGGTGCGCTCTCCTTCATCGTCAATTCCTACCCCGACATTGCCCAATGGCGCTCGGTGGTCGATCGTCTGACCACTTTCCAACGGTCGATCGAAAAGGCCTCGGCGGCCTCGGAAACGAACGCGATCCGCCACGAACCCACCGCGGCTGCCGATCTGCAAGTGGCCGGCATTGATCTGCAGCTACCCGATGGAAAGCCGCTCATCGATCAGGCGACGTTCAACGTGCGGGAAGGCGAGGCGGTCTTGATCGGCGGTCGTTCCGGCACCGGCAAGTCGACGCTGTTCCGTGCCATCGCCGGCATCTGGCCTTTCGGCCGCGGCGAGGTGCGCCTGCCGGCCGGCGCCAAGGTGCTGTTCCTGCCGCAGAAACCCTATATGCCGCTCGGCACCCTGGCGGAATGCCTGAGCTATCCCGAGCCGGCAAATACCACCAGCGACGAGGACAAGCGGCGGGCGCTGATCGATTGCGGGCTCGAACAATTTGCCGATCGATTGGATGAGGATGAAAACTGGGGCCAGGCGCTGTCGCCGGGCGAGCAGCAGCGCGTCGCCTTCGCCCGCATCCTGCTCAAGCGACCCGATTGGGTGTTTCTCGACGAGGCGACATCGGCGCTGGACGAGCCGCTGGAGCAGGCGCTCTACGCCAAGCTGCGCCAGCGCCTGCCGAAGCTCACCGTGCTCAGCGTCGGCCACCGGCCCACCATCGCCGCCTACCACGAGCGGCGGCTGGAGTTGCAGCCGGGGCCGGACGGCGCGCACCTTGCGGTCGCCGCGGCGTTCGCGGCGGCGCACTGAAACCACGGAAACCACAGGGCGGAAAACAAGCAAGCGGAGACAAAGTAATGGCGA
This sequence comes from Candidatus Sulfotelmatobacter sp., assembly GCA_035523835.1. Taxonomy (GTDB): domain Bacteria; phylum Pseudomonadota; class Alphaproteobacteria; order Ferrovibrionales; family Ferrovibrionaceae; genus DASQHM01. Next base: position 3,044 of record DATKQA010000760.1, on the reverse strand, counting down.
CACCAAGGCCAGGCCGCCGCGTACGCGGCTCCAGAACCGGACGTCCGATCATGGCGCTGCTCGATCTGATCGGGCGGCGCTGGTCGCTGCGCATCCTGTGGGAGCTGCGCGAAGGACCGCAGAATTTCCGCGACCTCCAGGCCCGCGCCGGCGGCATTTCGCCGAGCGTCTTGAACACCCGCCTGAAGGAGCTGCGCGAGGCCCGGCTGGTGGCGCCGAGTTCGGAGGAGGGCTACAAGCTGACGGCGGACGGCCTGGCGCTCGGCGCCGCGCTCCAGCCGCTCAACCGCTGGGCCGACCGCTGGGCCCGCCGACTGTCGTAGACCGACCCGGCTGGACCTACAGCTCGATTTTGCCGCCGAACAGCGCCAGCAGGCCGAGGACGGCGAAGAGCGCGGCCGCGGCAAGCCGCATCACGCGGACCGGCAGGCGATGCGCGAAGGCGGTAGTGAAGAACATGGTCAGCGCATCGACCAGGGTCATGCCGAGCGAGCTACCGGCAATCACCGGCAGCAAGGCGTTGAAGCGGACCGCGAGCGCCAGGGTGGCGATCTGCGTCTTGTCGCCGAACTCGGCCAGGAAGAAGCAGACCAGGCTGGTGACAAAGGGGCCATAGCGGTCGAGCGAGCGGCCCGGTTCGTCGGCCTTGTCCGCCTTGAGGCTCCAGGCGGCCAGGGCGAGGAAGGAAAAACCGATGACCCAGCGCAGCACGTCGGGCGGAATCATCGCCCGCACCCAGGTGCCGGCATAGGCGGCAAGCGCGTGGTTGGCGAGCGTCGCCAGCACCATGCCGGCGATCAGCGGCAGCGGCCGGCGGAAACGCGCCGCCAGCAGCATGGCGACGAGCTGCGTCTTGTCGCCGATCTCGCCCAGCGCGACGACGCCGAAGGTCGTGAGAAAAGCTTCCATAAGCCGCGAAGTTCGGCGTTCAGAACACGAAGACGAACAACGCGAGTGCTGCGGCGCCGGCGATCCAGCAGTACCAGGCGAAGGGGTCCAGCGCCTCGAAATCGTGCTTGCGGAAATAGCGCATCAGGAAGGCGATGCTGGCAAAGGCGGTGACGCCGGCGACCACGCCGGCCAGCACGGCGAGTTCCGACAGGCTGGCGCCCTCGCTGTGGTGCAGGAGCTTCGGCACTTCGAGCACGGCGGCACCGGCGATGATCGGCGTCGCCAACAGAAAGGAGAAGCGCGCCGCCTGTTCGTGGTGCAGCCCGGCGAGCAGTCCGCCGACCATGGTGGCGCCGGAACGCGAGATGCCGGGCAGCAGCGCGGTGCATTGCCAGAAGCCGATGGCGAGCGCCCCCTTCCAGGTGAGCGCGTCGAGCCGGCCGCTCTGGCCGCGCCGCCTGAGCCGTTCGCCGGCGAACAGCACGAAGCCGTTGACGATGAGAAAGGCGGCGGCGACGGCGGGCGTGGCGAACAGGTCGCCGAAGAACTTGCGGAAGGCATAGCCGATCACTACGGCCGGCAGGGTGCCGACGACGATCAGGACGAACAACCGCCGCGTGCCGGCGCGCTCCTCTGCCGGGCCGCCGCCGATGAGCGCCACCAGCAGCATCAGCCAGTCGCGCCAGAAATAGATCAGCAGTGCCGTCGCGGTGCCGAGATGCAACACCACCAGGAAGGGCAGGAATTGCGGCGAATGCTGGTCGACACTCCAGCCGAGCAGGCGCGGCAGGACCACGGCGTGGCCGAGGCTCGATACCGGAAAGAGCTCGGTCACGCCCTGCAGGACGGCGTAGAGAATGGCTTGCAACGTGGACATGGAGGGGATCGGGCCTTGCGTCGGCGGGCGGCGGGCAACGGGAAAGCAGGCCCGGATATAGCCGGATTCGCCGGATCAGACTAGAGTCTGATCCCGGGCGGGCTGCCGCGGGCAGTCATTGCGGTCACGCGATCATGGGCACGGCGGGGGAAGCAGAGGACGCAGCGGCAGTGGTGCACTGGATGCTCCACCATGGCCGCCATATGACCCGCATGCGCGAATTCGGCGACGAAATGTGCCGGCGCATCGTTGCCGCCGGCATCCCGATCAGCCGCGGCTTCTGCGCCGTCGGCACGCTCCACCCGCAGATCCAGGCGGCCGCCTATACCTGGCGGCGCGGCGACGCCGATGCCATGCGCCGGCTGGCCGAACATGGCCTGCGCGATCAGGCCAACTTCAGGAACAGTCCGATCGCGGCGGTGCAGGCCAGCCGTCGCATGTTGCGCCGCCGCCTGCTGGATGCGGCATGCCCGCTCGATTTTCCCGTGCTGGCGGAACTCAAGGCCGAGGGCGAGACCGACTACGTCGCCTTCCCGCTCTGCTTTTCCAACGGCGAGGTCAATGCCATCACCTGGTCGACCGATCATGCCGAAGGTTTCAGCGAAGCGGCCGTCGCCGGCCTCGGCGAGGTGGCGGAGACGCTGGCCGTGATCGTCGAGCTGCAATCGAGCCGGCGCATCGCGCAGACCCTGATGAACACCTACGTCGGCAAGCGCAGCGGCGCGCGGGTGCTGTCGGGCGCCATCACCCGCGGCAGCGGCGAGGTGCTGCGCGCCGTCATCTGGTTCTGCGATCTCCGCGGCTTCACCGAGCTCGCCGACAGCCTGCCGCGGGCCGAGCTGATCGCGCTCCTCAACGATTATTTCGAAGTCATGGCCGATGCCGTGCGCGATGCCGGCGGCGAGGTGCTGAAATTCGTCGGCGACGGCATGCTGGCCATTTTCGAGCTGCGGGACGCGGCCGAGACCGGCCGCTCTGCCGCTGCTGCGCTCGCCGCCGCCGGCGTCGCCGCGGCGCGGGTGGCGACGGTCAATGCGGAGCGCCGCCGTGCCGGCCGGCCGGAACTCCGCTTCGGCCTGGCGCTGCATCTCGGCGAGGTCACCTACGGCAATATCGGCGCGCCGGACCGGCTCGATTTCACCGTCATCGGCCCGGCGGTCAACCACGCCAGCCGTCTGGAGAAACTGGCGGGTAGCTTGGGCCGGCCGGTGGTCGCCTCGGCCAGTTTTGCCGCCGCGGCGTCCGGCGCACGCCTGGTCAGCCTGGGACGGCACAG
>DATKQA010000759.1:0-4944 GCA_035523835.1 Candidatus Sulfotelmatobacter sp. | reverse complement strand
TTGCTGACGACGAAATGCCCGATGTCCTGGCCGTCGTTGAGATAGCATTTCATCAAGAGATCGTACTGGCCGGAGGTGGAATGCACTTCCGACACCTGCTCGACGCTCTCCACCGCCTCGGCGGCCACATCATAGGCCTGGCCCAGCTCGCACTTCACCATGACGAAGATGGTCTGCATCGCGCACCTGATGCCGCATCGGTCAACCGCCCCAGCATGCGGAGTTTCGCCGGGGCATGCAACGGGCGGCAGTGCCGCGGAAGGCACGTCATCGCGGATGCGATGCGTCAGCGACGGCCGAGCCGGGCGACGCGATCGGCTCGGCGATGCCGGGCGTTCTGGTCCCGCCGGCCGTCGGCGGCGCTGTCGCCGCGCTCGACCAGTTCCGCGAACACGGCGATGCCCTGCTTGAGCATGGTGATCTCCGCCGCCGTGCGGTCGATCCAGCGGCCGTCGCCGGTGCGCTTCCCGGCCTGTGCCCGGCCGGCTTGCAGCGGCTCGAGCTGGCGCCGCAAGGCGGCCAACTGGCTGCGGCACCAATCGACATAGGTTCCCGATACCACCATCGACTCCCTGAGCAGCGGCCAGCCGCGACTCGCACAGGGATAGAATCATGCCAGATGTCGCGAGGCGGCGCACCGCACCGCATGGGGTGGGGTGAATACCCCATGGCGCCCGCAGTCACTCGGCTGTTAGTTTGGCCGGTGGAACGCCAACAGGAAGCAGAACGGCGGACGATCAGGGAGAGGGTGGGACGGCCGATAGGTGAGACGTGCCGTTCCGCTTGCCCCTTTACTGGATGATTCCGCCGGGGGGAACGCGATCACTTGTTTGTATTGCCGTCGACAGCCCATCCACGCATCATCGCCCTGTATCACTATTGGCGGAGCATCGAGCCGGCGCCCGGGAAGCTGCCGGGGCGGCGGCACTTCAATCCGGCTGCGATCCCGACCTTGCTGCCGAACCTCTGGCTGCTCGATGTCGTCGGCGAGCCGCGTCGCTTTCTTTTCCGCGTCATCGGCAGCGAACTGGCGCGGCTCGGCATCCCGGCCCGCCCCGGCGACGACATCGAGCCGCTGCTGCCGAAGGCGCGCGCGCCGGCCGTCATCGCCGAGTTGGAGCGGGTGATCGCGGCGCGGCAGCCCACGTGGTTCCGCGGCGCGGCGCTCATTCCGCACGGGTACTCCATCGCCGAGCTCGAACGCCTGCACCTGCCGCTGGCGGCCAACGGCGCCGATGTGGACGTGCTGCTCTGTCTGACCGTGTTCTACGACCAGGCCGGCGCGGAGATCACCGACGGCCCCGGTCCGGCTTGAGGCGCCGGCAGCAATCTCGCTTGGTGGCAGTCGGCGAAGACGCCCTGGGGACGCCTGGCTCAGGCCTTGGCGGGACGCACTGGGCGAGCGAGGAAGGCCGGCATGTGATCGCCGAGGCCGACCACCGGCGGGCCGAGATCCTCGCGCTCGCGCCGCCGCTCGCGGGCATCTCCGGCGGCGCGGCGCGCTGCCTGCGGCCGTTCGTCGGCGACCGGATGCCGCGGCTTGTCGCGCTCGGCCCGCGGCTCGCGCAGCGGCACCACCTTGGCATCGCTCGTCGCCGGCTTGTCGCGGCGCTCGCTGGCGCGGCTGCGTTCGCCCGTGCGGCTCCGCCCGCCGCCGCGGCGGCGCGCCGGGCGTTCCTCCCCGGCTTCCTCGTCGTGCGGCGGGGCGAGGCCGTCGATGGCGATGGTGGGGATGTCGCGGCCGATCAGCTTGACGATGGCGGCGAGGTACTTGCTGTCGGCGCCGGTGGCGAGGGTGAGGGCGCGGCCGGTGAGGCCGGCGCGGCCGGTGCGGCCGATGCGGTGCACGTAGTCCTCGGCATGCATCGGCACGTCGAAATTGAACACGTGGCTCAGGCCCTGGATGTCGAGGCCGCGCGCGGCGACGTCGGAGCAGACCAGGAAGGTGATGGCATTGTCCTTGAAGCGGGCAAGCGTCTCCATGCGCACCGCCTGGGCCATGTCGCCGTGCAGCGCCGCGGCATTGAAGCCGTGCTTGGCCAGCGATTTGGCGAGGATGTCGACGTCGCGCTTGCGGTTGCAGAAGATCAGCGCGTTCTTCACGTTCTCCATGGCGATGAGCCGCCGGAGCGCCTCGCGCTTGTCGTCCTTGCCGACATGGATCAGGCTTTGCTGCACGTTGGCGGCGGGCGCCGCCGGTGGCGCCACCGCCACTTCCTTGGGATTGCTCAGGAAGGCATCGGCCAGGCGGCGCATTTCCGGCGACATGGTGGCGGAGAAGAACAACGTCTGGCGCAGCGGCGGCAGCAGGCCGACGATGCGCTCCACATCGGGGATGAAGCCCATGTCCATCATGCGGTCGGCTTCGTCAATGACCAGGATCTTCACCCCGCTCAGCATCACCTTGCCGCGCTCGAAATGGTCGAGCAGGCGGCCCGGGGTGGCGATCAGCACATCGACGCCGCGATCCAGCTTCTTCTCCTGGTCGGCGAAGGACATGCCGCCGATCAGCAGCGCCATGCTGAGCTTGTGGTATTTGCCGTAGGTCTCGAAGTTCTTCGACACCTGATCGGCCAGTTCGCGGGTCGGCTCCAGGATCAGCGAGCGCGGCATGCGCGCCTTGGCCTTGCCGGCGGCCAGGATGTCGATCATGGGCAAGGTGAAGGAGGCGGTCTTGCCGGTGCCGGTCTGTGCCGTGCCGAGCACGTCACGTCCCATCAGGACATGCGGAATCGCCTGTTTCTGGATCGGCGTCGGCTCGCTGTAGCCGGCGTCGGCAATGGCGTTGAGGACCTCCGGACTGAGGCCCAGGTCTGCGAAACCCATTCAGTCTTTGCTTAGGATAGGGCTCCGGCACGCTGCCCGAGCACGGATGATTTCGTGCACATAGGGCATCCCTCGTCGTATGTCAATGGCTTACCGCAAGTGCGAAAAGAACGGTCTTGGCGCGAGCGCACGATTCCGCCAAGCTTTTCGCCGAAAATCGGCGGGCTATTCGCCGCCGGTGGCACTGCCATGCGGCATTGGCGCATCAGGTGGGCGCGCGCCGGCGCCAAGCAGGGAGGCTCGATCATGGCCGACAGCCAGCCGCTCATCCTGGTGCCGGGGCTGCTCTGCACCGCCGATCTCTGGGCGCATCAGGTGGCGCATCTCGGCGATGTGGCCGTACCCCTGGTGACGGCGGAGCATGCCCGCCACGACAGTCTCGGCGCCATCGCCGCGGCGATCCTCGCTGCCGCGCCGCGCCGTTTCGCCCTCGCCGGGCTTTCCATGGGCGGCTATATCGCGCTCGAGATCATGCGGCGGGCGCCGGCACGGGTCACCCGGCTGGCGCTGCTCGACACCTCGGCCCGGGCCGACACTCCCGAGCAGACGGCGCGCCGCCAGGAGCTGCAGGGCCAGGCGCGCATCGGTCAGTTCAAGGGCGTGACGCCGCGGCTGCTGCCGCTCCTGCTGCACCCCGACCGGCTGCACGACAGGGCGCTGGTCGACCGCGTGCTGCAGATGGCCGCCGACATCGGCCGCGACGGCTTCTTTCGCCAGCAGGCGGCGATCATGGCCCGCCCCGACAGCCGTGGCGACCTCGGCCGCATCGCCTGTCCGACCTTGGTGCTTTGCGGCGACGCCGACAAACTGACGCCGCCTGAACGGGCCGAGGAAATCGCCGCCGGGATCGCCGGCGCACGTCTCGCGCTGATCCCCGCGTGCGGCCACCTCTCGACCATGGAGCGGCCGGAAGCGGCCACCGCCGCGTTGCGGCGCTGGCTCAGCGAGTAGGCGGGAAGCGAGCCTTATTGAAAGCCGGTGCCGCCGCCGGTGCCGCGATCGGATAGCGGCTGGTCCTCCGGCATCAGGCTGGCGATCACCTGGTTCATCAGCGCCTGGAATTGCGGATCACGCGGGTCCCTGGCCGGCGGGCCGGAGGCATAGAGGGTCGAGGTCCAGTTCGGACCGACGCAGAATACCGCCTTCACCGCCACCGGGCCGCCACCGGGGACGATCGGCTCGTCCTGCGCATTGTTGCAGGTGTCGGAATCACCCGGGCCGGCGGCGGCCGGGCCGAAAACCAGCACCAGGCGCGCGGATTTGCGCGCGGCATCGGGCGTCATGGCGCGATAGCGGAATGGCGCCGCCGCGTTCGGCAGCGGCAGGGCGGCGGCAATGGCATCGGCATCGACCGGGCCGGGGCCGAAGGGATTGCCGCGCACCACGGTGGCGAGCTGGCCGCCCTGGGTGACGTAGGAAACGAGCTGCGGATAGTAAAGCGGCGTATAGCTCACCGCGCTGACATTGACGTTGCTCTGGGTGCAGGCGGCCAAGGCGGCTGCGGCCGCCAAGGGCAGAGCAATGCTTTTCATGTTACCGATCCTCGAAGGGGTGACGACATGCCTGTCGCCACCATCGCACTACCCGCCTCACGCCTGTCGCGGCGCGAGGCGGCTCAATTATACACGCGCCAGATGGCGCTCACATGCGCGATATCAAGGGAAGATTATCTGCTGCCCGCCGCCTCGATTCGGGACAACTTCCCCGGCTCAGAACTCCCAGCGTTTGGTAAGGAGCGTCTGCAGCTTGTAGTTGTTGTAGGAGAAGTTGGTGATGGTTGATTCGGCCCAGGTTCCCTCCACCGTGAAGGTCCAGAGGATGTCGGCGATGCCGCGCGGCAGGGTGGGCGCGCCCAGGGCGTCGGCCACGGCGCCGATCGGCGTGCCATAGGTGCTGCGCACCCTGAGCGTATTGTCGCGCCGGTTGTCGAAGGAGACCGACGGGTCGGGCTCGTCGTATTCGTCGATGCCGTAGGTGGCCGTGGTCAGCACGAAGCGGCCGTTGCCGAGCAGCAGGGTGTGGTTCAGGCCGAGCTCGTTGGTGGTATAGGCGTCGAAACTGTCGACGGCCCGGTCGAGCGTAAAGCGCGCGGTGGCACCTATTTTCATGGTCGGCGTC
>DATKQA010000758.1:0-2489 GCA_035523835.1 Candidatus Sulfotelmatobacter sp. | reverse complement strand
GATCCCGCAGCGGTCGACCCATCCTCATTCTTTCGTATTCTTATAGAACCTTTTTGTATACCAAGATTCGCGTCTTTCCGCTATCCTGCCCGCATGGTGCCAGTGCGCGGAGCGGAGTTGCCATGTTGCCCTTGAACGGTGTCCGCGTCATCGACCTGAGCCGCCTCCTTGCCGGCCCCTTCTGCACCGCCATTCTCGGCGATCTCGGTGCCGATATCCTGAAGGTGGAGGCGCTGCCGAACGGCGATCTCTACCGCGCCTCGGCACCATACCACGGCGGCGAGAGCGTCTCCTTTCTCAGCGTCAATCGGAACAAGCGCAGCATCGCCATCGACTTCCGCCGGCCCGGCGCCCTCGACCTGATCCGCGAGATGGCCGCGGCGGTCGATGTGCTGGTGGAGAATTTCAAACCCGGCGTCATGGAGGACATGGGTCTTTCCTACGAAGCGCTGGCGACCTTGAATCCACGGCTGATCTATGTGGGCATCAGCGGCTTCGGGCGTGAAGGTCCCTATGGCAGGTTGGCCGGCGTCGACCAGATCGCCCAGGGCATGTCGGGCTTCATGAGCATTACCGGGCAGGCAGAGAGCGGCCCGACCCGCGTCGGCGTCCCCATCGGCGATCTCGTCTCCGGCATGTGGTCCGCTATTGGCGTGCAATCGGCGCTCATCGCGCGTCAGACGACGGGCCGGGGACAGCGTATCGACATCTCGCTGCTCCGCTCTCTGGTCGGCTTGCTTTCCGTGCAGGGGCAGCGTTTTCTCAGTCTCGGCGAGGTGCCCGAGATCGCCGGCAACCACCATCCGGTCAGCGCTCCCTATGGCCTGTTTCACGCCAAGGGCGGCGTCTTCAACATGTCGGCCGCCACCGGTGCCATGTGGCGCAATCTCTGCCGGCATCTGCAGGTGGAATGGGTGCTCGAGGATGCTCGCTTCAATACCAGCGAGGCGCGCCGGCAGAACCGGGCCGAACTGGAGCAGGTGCTCAACGAGCGCTTCAGCCAGCGGGACCGGGACACCTGGATCGCCGAGCTGCGCGCGCTCGGCATGCCGGCGGGGCCTGTCTACGACCTTGCGGAAGTTTTTTCCGATCCGCAAGTCGCCGGCGGCGGAATGGTGGAGACGGTCGAACATCCCGCCATCGGCCCGCTCCGCCAGCTCGCCTCGCCGCTCGGCCTCGACTGCTTCGTCAACGGCTCGGTGCGCCGCGCGCCGCCGCGGCTCGGCGAGCATACGGCGGAAGTGCTGGCCGAGTTCGGCATCGGCGCGCAGCGGCTGGAGACGCTGGCGCGCGACGGCGTCATCGCCGCGGCGGAGGAAAAGCAGGCCTGACCCGTCGCGTTCCCGACGTGCCGCCGCCGGCCGCCGGCCTCAGCCGACCATGCGTTCTCTTCCGATCCCGTATTTCGCGCGCAGCACCTTCTTGTCGACCTTGCCGACCGCGGTGAGCGGCAGCCCGTCGACGGACCCGCTGCGCTTCGGCGCATGCGTGCCGCCCTTGCGCTCCTTGACGAGCCGTGTCAGCGCCGCCGCCGAGGGGCCGATCCCTGACTTGGCGACGATCAGGGCCGTCACCGCCTCGCCCCGCTTCTCGTGCGGCACACCGGCGCCCGCATGTCAAAAGGAGGGAGGCGGCAGGCTGGCGCGGCGTCAATCATCCGTTCCGGCGTGTGCCTCCGAGCGGCGCGCTTTCTTGGCGCCGCCGGTCGTGCGCTCGCGCAGCCACTGGAACACGACATAGAGCATCGGGATCACGAAAATGCCAAAGATGGCCGCCGCCAGCATGCCGCCGAACACCGGAGTGCCGATGGCCCGGCGGCTGAGCGCACCGGCGCCCTCGGCGACGACCAGCGGCAATAGGCCGAAGATGAAGGCAAAGCTGGTCATCATCACCGGGCGGAAGCGCAGCCGCGCGCCTTCGATCGCGGAGTCCACGATGTCCTTGCCGGCACGACGCTGTTGCACGGCGAACTCGACGATCAGGATGCCGTTCTTGGCGGCGAGCGCGACCAGAACCACGAGCCCGATCTGCGCATAGACGTCGAAGGCGAGACCGGACAGCGCGACCGCCCCGATGGCGCCTAGCGCACCGACACTGACCGAGAGAAGCACCGGCAGCGGGATATTCCAGCTTTCGTAGAGCGCCACCAGAAACAGGTAGGCGAACAGCACCGCGAGCCCGAGCACGATGCCGGTCTTGCCGCTCGCGGCGCGCTCCTGAAGCGCCGTGCCGGTCCATTCGAAACCGTACCCCGGCGGCAGGGTGGTGGCGGAAATCCGTGCCATCGCATCCAGCGCCTGACCGGAACTGTAGCCGGGCCTGGCAGCACCATTGACGACGGCCGCGGGGAAACCGTTATAGCGGATCACCGCCTGCGCGCCCTGCACCAGATGCGCCTGGGCGATCGCCCGGATCGGCACCATGGCGCCCTTGGCGTTGCGCACATAGACGCGATAGATGTCGTCAATGGCGTTGCGAAAACGCGTATC
>DATKQA010000757.1:0-11009 GCA_035523835.1 Candidatus Sulfotelmatobacter sp. | reverse complement strand
GCCGCGGCGAACCCGGCGCTGGTCGATTGGCTGCGGCGGCGGGCGGCCGAGGCGCGGCGTATCGCCTCCGTCTGCACCGGCGCCTTCCTGCTGGCCGCCGCGGGTGTGTTGGACGGCCGGCGCGCGGTGACCCATTGGGAGGAATGCGCCAGGCTGGCCGAGCGCTTTCCCGCCGTGCGCGTCGAGCCCGATCCGATCTTCATCTGCGACGGCGGCGTGTGGACCTCGGCCGGCGTGACCGCCGGGATCGATCTCGCGCTGGCGCTGGTGGAGGAGGACCTCGGCCGCTCCCTGGCGCTCGCCGTGGCGCGCTACATGGTGGTCTTCCTCAAGCGCCCCGGCGGACAGGCGCAGTTCAGTACCGCGCTCGCCTTGCAAACCGCCGACGACAGGTTCGGCGCGCTGCACGACTGGATCAACGATCATCTCGGCGACGATCTCTCGCTCGCGGTGCTGGCCGATCATGCCGGCATGAGCGAGCGCAGTTTCAGCCGGCACTATGCGGCGGCCACCGGGCAGACGCCGGCCCGCGCCATCGAGCGGCTGCGGGTCGAGGCGGCGCGGCGCCTGCTGTCGGAATCGCGCACGCCGGTCAAGCGGATCGCCCGGCGCTGCGGCTTCGGCTCGGAGGAGACCATGCGCCGCAGCTTCCTGCGCCTGCTCGCCGTGACGCCGCAGGACTACCGTTCGCGCTTTACGTTTTGAAATTTGCCTGATCCAGGGTTCGCCCGCCTGACGGCTACTCGACCACCTGTTCCAGCAGACCGCGCGTCGCCGCCTCGGTGAAGCGGCTGGATTCGCCGTTCGACAGCACGACCACGCCGGCTTTGAGAGACGGCGCCAGCAGGATAGCGGCGCGGAACCCGGGGTTGGCGCCGTTGTGCAGAATGACCGGCAGGCCGCGCGGCTCGGCGGTGAACCAGCCGAGCGCGTAATGCAGGTCCTCGCGCCCGGCCGCCGGCGTCCAGTCGGCGCCGACGGCGATCTCAGGGCGATGCAGTTCCGCCAGCATCGCGGCCGAGAGCAGCCGGCGGCCGGCGAAGGTGCCGTCGCCGAACTGGAACAGCGCATAGGCCGCCATGTCGGCGATGTCGGCGTCGATGCCGCCGGCCGGCGCCAGCGGCTCCAGATCTTGCAGCCGGCTCCAGGGCACCGCGCCGAGCACGGGGTCATGGCCGTAGGGCTGCGCCCGGTCGGGCGCATCGGCCAGCCCGCGCGGGCCGAAGGTGGCGGCGTGCATGCCGAGCGGCGCAAAGATCTGCGCCCGCACATAGGCTTCCCAGGACTGGCCGGTCACCTGTTCCAGCACGGCGGCGGCGAGCACGATGCAGCGGCTGCAATATTGGAACCGCATGCCCGGCTCGGCGTCAGGCGGCATGGCGGCGAACTCGCCGACGATGCCGGCCCGCGTCGGCGGCACCTGGCGCGGCCATGCCCCGTCCGCCGGATAGCCGCTGGTGTGCGACAGCAACTGCCGCAAGGTCAGTGCCTGTGCCGTCCGCGCATCGCGCAGGCGGAGCGCGGGGAGGTAGCGGACGACCGGCGCATCGAGCGCGAGCCGATGCCGGTCGACCAGCTCGGCGACGGCGAGCGCGGTGAAGGATTTCGAGATCGAGCCGATGTTGAATAATGTCGCGGTGGTGACCGGGGCGCGGCTTGCCAGGTCGCGCAAGCCATAGCCACGCTGCAGCACGATCTTGCCGTCCTTGATCAGTGCCAGCGCCGCCCCGGGCACCGCCTCGGCCGCCATCAGCCGGCGCACGAGCGCGTCGGCGGCGGCAGTGTCGAAATCCGCCGCCGCGGCCGGCGCCGCCACCAGGGCGATGCCGGCCGTGCCGGCCGCCAGCAGGCGCGCGCGCCAAGACCGGATCATGCCGCCGCCGTCAGCCCGTCGCCGGCGTGCCGGCGTAGGCCGCCAATTGTGCGGCGAAGGCCCGCCGGTAGGCCGGCCGTGCCTCGCCGCGGGCGACATAGGCGGCGAGGTTCGGATAGTCGTCCAGCATGCCGGATGATTGCAGCCTGAGCAGCACCGACACCATCATCAGGTCGCCGGCGCTGAAGCCGCCGTCGAGCCAGTCGGCATCGCCGAGGCGCGCGGCAAGCTGGCCCAGCCGGTCGCGCACGCGATCCTCGACCAGGGGCAGGCGCGCCGCATGCCAGGCCTTGTCGCCCTCCAGCAGCCGGGCGGTCTCACGTTCGAGGATCGGCGGCTCCACCGTGTTGAGCGCGGCGAACATCCAGGCGATGGCGCGCGCCCGGGCGTCGGCATCCTGCGGCAGCAGGCCGGCATGGCGCTCGGCGATATGGAGCACGATCGCCCCCGTCTCGAACAGGACGAGATCGCCTTCCTCATAGGTCGGGATCTGCCCGAAGGGATGCAGCGCCCGATGCGCGGGCTGCTTCATCGCGCGGAACGAAACCGGGCGAACCGCATAAGGCCGCCCGGCTTCTTCCAGCGCCCAGCGAACGCGCGTGTCGCGCGCCAGTCCCTTGCCGCCATCGGGCGATCGTTCGAAGGCGGTGATGGTGATGGTCATCCTGCGCCACCTCCTGCCCGGCGATCATCGGCTGCCGGACCGGCGTTCTGTCAAGGCAAACCCGTCGCGCCGTCGCGTCGAGGCCTCCGCCTCGTGCAGATAGGTGGCGAAGCCGTCCTTCGCTGGCGGCGCGGCATTGAGCAGCATGACGGCGCTGACCTGTCCGCGATGGCCGATGCCGTGGGTGATCACATGCATGAGCATCTCCTCGCGCGACATGCGGCCCGGAGCGCCATCCGTAAACGCGAAGTCGATCCGCTCCGCCAACTGGTCGCCATCGAGCGCCGACACATAGTCGAGATATTCCCGGTCGCTCCTTCTTATGTCGGCGGCCAAATCCGCCAGCGCCGGCAATTCGCCCGGGTTGGCCGATGTGTAGGCGTGCGCCTGCCGCCGCAGGTGCGCGGCGAAGATGCGGTCGACGACGTAGCTGTGGCTGAGCGCCTTGACGGCCAATCCGGTTATCGGGGACTGGCGGTCGAGCCCGGCCAGCGCGGTCAACAGCTCGTCGTTCGCCCAGGCTTTGAAGCGGAACAAGCGCTGCAATGTGTCGTGCATGTCGCAGTCTCCTGTGCCGGCGGCCGCTGCGCAGGCTTGCGCAGGTCTTGCCGGTCGTTTCGATGTCGGGCAGAATACGAGTCATCGCTCGCTTTTAATACTCGCATTGCCGGCATGGACGAAATGGCGCGCAGACCGCTCCTAAAACCCCGGAAAGCCGCCGCGCAGCAGCGCTCGCGCGCGACGGTCGAGGCGCTGGTCGAGGCGACCGCTCGCATTCTGGTCAGGGAAGGCTTCGACAAGGCCAGCACCAACCGCATCGCCGAGGTGGCCGGGGTGAGCGTCGGCTCGCTCTACCAGTATTTTCCCGGCAAGGAGGCGCTCGTTGCCGCCGTCGTCGAGCGCCACCAGCAAGAGATCATGCTGATGGTGCGGGCCGAGCTGGCGGGGGTCCTGGCGGAGCCGGTGGAAAAGTCGGTGCGCAAGCTCGTCGCCGCCGCGGTCAAGGCGCACCGTGTCGATCCCGCGCTGCATCGCGTGCTGGCGGAGCAGATTCCGCGGGTCGGCAAGCTCGAGAAGCTGGAAACCTTCAATCGCGAGAACTACGGCCTGTTCCGAACCTATCTCGAGAGCCACCGCGACGAAATCCGCGTGGATGATCTGGAACTCGCGGCTTTCGTCTGCGTGACCGCGATCGAGGCCTTGACGCACAATGCGGTCTTGCATGGCGGCGCAACGCTGGCCGGCGAGGGGGCCGCGAGCCTCATCGACGAGGCAACGCGTCTCGTGGTCGGCTATCTGCAAGGCTCCGGCAGAGCAACCGGACCGGGGCGCTAGCGGGCCGCGCGCCGGCGCGGCCGCGGCGCCGTCGCGGTCTTGCGCGGCGCATCGGCGCTCTGGTACTTCACATGCTCGATGAAGGCGCGGAGCTTGGGCAGGATCTGGCGCCGGCTCGGGTAGTAGAGAAAGATGCCGGGCAGGGTGACCGCGAAGGGCTCTAGCAGCGCCTGCAGGCGGCCGTCGGCGATCGGCGCCCGGGTGAGCGGGCCGGGGAGCTGCGCCAGGCCGAGGCCCTGGAGCGCGGCGCCGAGCAGCGTCGGATAATCGTGCGCGATCAGCGGCCCGGAAACGATCGCCTCGATAGTCCGGTTGCCGTCGACAAAGGACCAGGGTGCGATCGAACCGTTGGCGCGGCGCATGCAAAGACAGGCGTGCCGGCGCAGATCGTCGATGCGCTCCGGCCGCGGCCGCGTTTTGAGATAGGCCGGGCTGCCGACGACCACCGAGGGGAACGGCGGCGTGAGCCGCACCGCCACCATGTCGGCGGCAATGAACTGGCCGAGGCGGATGCCGGCGTCGAAGCCTTGCGCGGCAAGGTCGACCAGCTCCTCGCTGGCGGCGATCTCCACCTGCACCTCGGGATAGGCGAGGCAGAAGGCGGCGATCAGCGGCTCCAGCAGGATCGGCACCACGGCGCGCGGCACCGAGAGGCGCAGCAGGCCGGCCGGCCGCTGCCCGAGGTCGTGCGCCGCCTCTGCCGCGGCGACCAGCTCGTCGAAGGCAGGCTTGGCGCGCGACAGAAACCGCTCGCCGGCCTCGGTCAGGCCGACGCTCCGCGTGGTGCGGATGAAGAGCGGCGCGCCGATGCGCTCCTCGAGCGCGCGGATCGCCTGGCTCACCGCCGATGGCGTGACGCCGAGCTCGGCGGCGGCGCGGCGAAAGCTGCGATGCGCGGCCACGGCGAGAAACGCTTCCACGCCGTCGAGCGCGCCCTGGCGGACTGTGAAGTTATGCTTCATGGCCCATCGACATTATCGCGGATAGTCGATTGCCGGAAGCGGGCGTATGTCTCGGCCCAGGACCTCAGCTTGAGTGGAGACCTGCCATGACCGACAGCCTCGACGGCGTGCGCGACCATTATCGTGCCGATGGCCTGACCGGGCGGCTGCGGGCGGCGCTCGCCGCTCTCGGGCCGGCGGACCGGCCGCTCGTGCCGCAGCAACTGGCCGCCCTCGACCAGTTCCACACCCGCGGCCTCGCGGCGACCACCGAGCTTGCCGCCCTGGCCGGCATCGGCGCCGAGATGGCGGTGCTGGATGTCGGCTCCGGCGTCGGCGGGCCGGCGCGCCTTGTGGCCGCGACCTGCGGCTGCCGGGTCACCGGCGTCGATCTCAGCGAAGCCTTCGTCGAGGCCGCGCGCTACCTGACCGAGCGGACGGGGCAGGGCGGGCGGGTGTCGTTCCAGACGGCGAGCGCGCTGGCGCTGCCCTTCGCCGACGGTTCGTTCGACGTGGTGCTGCTGCAGCATGTCGCCATGAACATCGCCGATCGGGCGCGGCTCTATGGCGAGATCCGCCG
Organism: Candidatus Sulfotelmatobacter sp.; assembly: GCA_035523835.1. Classification (GTDB taxonomy): domain Bacteria; phylum Pseudomonadota; class Alphaproteobacteria; order Ferrovibrionales; family Ferrovibrionaceae; genus DASQHM01. The sequence goes on along the minus strand of DATKQA010000757.1, from coordinate 5,616 downwards.
CGTGCTGCGGGCGGGCGGCAGGTTCGCCATCTTCGACGTGGTCTCGACCGGCGCCGAGCCGCACTATCCGCTGCCCTGGGCGCGCACGCCGGCGACCAGCTTTCTCCTGACCGCGGCGGCGACGCGCGCGGCGATCGAGGCGGCCGGGTTCCGCGCGCTGGTGTGGCGCGACGACAGCGAGGCCGCCCGGGCCTGGGCGGCGCAGTTCCGCGCCGCGCCGCCGCCGGCCTCGCCCTCGCTCAATCTCGGCGTGGTGATGGGGCCGGATTTCGCCGCGCTCGCCGCCAATATGGGGCGCAGCTATCTGGAAGGCCGGCTCGGCGTCGTGACCGCGGTGTTTGAAGCCGCCACCGGCGCCTGAGCGGCGAAGCCCATGTCGCCGGCAGACATCTTCCGCATCCACCTGGTTCTCGGCTACGTCGCCTGGGCGCTCTGCTTCGGTGCCTATCTGTGGCCGCGGCTCAGGGCGATGGGCGGCATCGCGGCGCAGCGCGCCATCGCCACCCTGCACAGCTTCCGCTTCTTCGGGCTGGTCTTCATCCTGCCGGGCGTCGTCGGCCCCGGCCTGCCCGACGGCTTCGCCGCCGACGCCGCCTATGGCGACTTCGCCACCGGGCTCCTGGCCATGCTGGCGCTGATGACCGTGCGCCTGCCGCGGCTCTTCTGGCCCCTGGTCGTCGCCTTCAACCTCGCCGGGATGGCCGACATCGCCGTGGACTATTATCACGGCATCGCGGGCGGTCTCGCGCTGCAGGCGGGGCAGTTGGGCGCCGCCTACGTCATTCCGATCCTCTATGTGCCGCTATTGGTGATCACGCACCTCGCCGCCTTCTATCTGCTGGCCCGGCCTCGGCTCCGGGCGGCCCGCGCCGTGGCGGCGTCCGGCGGTGTCGCAGCTTGATGCGACGCTCACGCCCGCTCGATCTGCGCCAGGTCGAGCTTCTTCATGGTCATCACCGCGGCCATGACGCGGTTCGCCCTGGCCCGGTCGGCGCCCGCCAGGAGTTCGCTCACCACTTCCGGCACGATCTGCCAGCATAGGCCGTACTTGTCCTTGAGCCAGCCGCAGACGATCTCCTGGCCGCCGTCGGCGGTGAGGGCGGACCAGTAATGGTCGATCTCGGCCTGCGTCTTGCAGTGGACCATGAGCGAGACCGCCTCGGTGAACTTGTAGTGCGGCCCGCCGTTGAGCGCGAGATGGCGCCGGCCGTCGAGCTCGAAATCGACCATCAGCACGTCGCTCGCGCTCTCCGGCGCGGCCTCCGGCCGCTGCGCGATCCGGATGATCCGCGAATTCGGGAAGAGCGAGACGTAGAACCGCGCGGCTTCTTCCGCCTCCCGGTCGTACCACAGGAACGGGGTGATATCGGGCATGTCGTCTTCTCCTTCTGCTTGCCGCCGCCTGGGGATTGAACGGCAGCGCCGGCTAGAAGATGCCGGGGATGAGGTGCCGGCGGACCCGGGCGCAATAGTCCGGGTAGCCCGGCAGGTTCTCCGCCAGGAAAGTCTCCTCGTCGAACAGCCGCCAGACAAGGCCGAGCACGGCGAGCAGGGCGGGAACCAGGCCCCACCAGGAGCCGAGCCCCAGGGCCATGCCGATGAAATAGAGCGCCGCGCTCGCATACATCGGATGGCGTACGATCGCATAGGGGCCGGTCGAGACCACCCTTTGCCCCGCGCCGATCTCGATGGTGGCGGAGCCGAAGGCATTTTCGCGGAACACCCGATAGGCGAGCGCCATGCCGAGCAGGATCAGAGCGTCGCCGACGACGGCGAGCCAGGCCGGCACATGCGACCAGCCGAAGCGCCGGTCGAGCCCCGGCACGATGAGAACGGCGAGCGCCGGCAGCATGACGCAGAGCACGATGAGCTTCTGGATCGGCCGCCGTTCGGCGCTCGGCCCCGCGCGCATCCGGCTTTCGAGCAGCCGCGGATTGCCGGCAATATAGCGCGTCAGCGGCAGGTTCGCCGCGGCGGTGACGCCGAGACAGGCCCAGGCGTGCCAGTAGCGGACGGTTCCCGCCGCAAGCAACAGCACCAGCGCCATGAGCGCGAGGCTGGCGCCGAACCAGAGCCAGGCCTTCTGCTGGGCAGACGTCATCTGCGCTGAACCCCGACATGGGCGCGCCGTTCCCGCCTGCGCCGGCGCGCGATGCGGCTAGGCTATCGCCGCGCCCGTCGCTCCGCCAGGTTCAGGGCGGCGCGGCTGCGCCGGAGGGCGAAGCCGGCCGCCTACTGGAACTTGCCCGGCACCGAGAAGGGTTTGCTGGCATCGACCAGGAACATGATGAGAGCGGTCAGCTCGGTCGTGCCGGCGTTGAAAACCTGCATGGTCGTGCCGGCTTCGTGCCCGTTCATGCTGTGGCCGGCTTCGACGTAGTGGGTGCCCTGCGGCGTGCGCTGGCCCAGTTTTCCTGCGACGACATAGAAGGATTCGGAGCCGAAATGCGAATGAACGGGCGTCTTGGCCCCCGGCGGTCCGCTGCCGTAGTTGATGCGCAGGAGATATTCGGGCGCGGCGAGCGGCGGCACGGGCCCGATTTCGGCCACCTCCTTGCCGCCGGGCGCCGCCGGCCCGCGCGGCCCGAGGGTGAACAGCCAGGCCTTGCCGGCAACTTCGGCCGTCAGCGACGGCGCGCCGTGATAGCTCACCGTGTCCGGATCCCAGCCGGACTTGCCGGCGGCGGCCTTCGCCTGGTCGAGCGTCGGAAAATATTCGACCCGCCAGTAGAGCGGGCCTTTCGGCAACTGCTTGACCTTCATCTCGGCGACCGGCTTGACGACATAGCGCGCATCCGCCGCCCGCGTCGACGGCGCGAGCAACAAGCCCAGGAAGCAGATGCCGGCGATCGCCACTCGGGCAGCCGATGAAAGCAGCCTCATGTCCCGCTCCTGACGCTGGTCGACTATCCTCGTTAATAGCGGAGGCGGCGTCTTGCGTCTTTCAGGACGCCTCACTTTTGCCTTAGGGTTCCCTTCATTTTCCCCTCGCAGCGCCTGTGCTAGGGTCACGGCAGGCGGGAGGGACGGTTGCGCTATCTGTTCGAGAATTGTGCGCTCGATACGGACCGCCGCGAGTTGCGGCGCGAAGCGAACCTGGTGGCCGTCGAGCCGCAGGTCTTCGACCTCCTGGTTCACCTGATCCGGCACCGCGACCGCGTGGTCAGCAAGGATGATCTGCTGGCCTCGGTCTGGCACAGGCGCGCCATTTCCGAATCGGCCTTGTTCAACCGGATCAACGCCGCGCGGAACGCAATCGGCGATAGCGGCGAAGGGCAGCGGCTGATCAGGACGCTGCCGCGGCGCGGCCTGCGCTTCGTCGGCGCCGTTCGCGAGGAGGAGGCGGGCGGTGCCGCCGAGGCCGGCCTGCACAAGCCTTCGCCCGGGCCGGCCGACAAGCCGTCGATCGCGGTCCTGCCGTTCCTGAACCTCAGCGGCGATCCGGACCAGGAGTATTTCATCGACGGGGTCGTCGAGGACATCATCACCGCCCTGTCGCGCAATCGCGCCTTCTTCGTCATCGCCCGCAACTCGACCTTCACCTACAAGGGAAAGCCGGTCGACACCAACCGGGTCGCGCGCGAGCTCGGCGTGCGCTATGTCCTGGAAGGCAGCGTGCGTCGTTCGGGCAGCCGCGTGCGCGTGACCGGCCAGCTCATCGAGGCCGCGTCCGGCCGCCATCTCTGGGCGGATCGCTTCGACGGCGACCTGGTCGAAATCTTCGATCTCCAGGACCAGCTCGTCACCAGCGTCGTCGGGGCGGTGGCGCCGCAGCTCGAGAAGGCGGAGATCGACCGCGCCAGGCTGGACATGACCGGCGACCTGGCGGCTTATGATTGCTACCTGCGCGGTCTCGCCTGCTGGAACCGCTGGACGGCGAAGGACAATGCCGATGCGCTGCAGATGTTCAAGGCGGCGATCGCGAAGGACGGTGACTTCTCGACCCCCTATGGATTGGCTGCCTCGTGCCACCACTTTGCCAAGGCGAACGGCTGGGCGGCGAGCTTCGACGAAGCGGAAATCGCCCGCCTGGTCGAGCGCGCCGCCGACATCGGCACGGATGACGCGGTGGCGCTCTGCTGGGCGGGACACGTGCATGCCTATTTCTTCCGCGACCTCGACCGGGCTCTGCTGCTCATCGACCGCGCGCTCGAGCTGGACGCGAACCTCGCCACCGCCTGGCAGCGCAGCGGTTGGGTCCGCGGCTATGCCGGCGATCCCGACGGCGCGATCGAAAGCCTGAACAAGGCGATACGCCTCAATCCGCTCGACCCCCGCGTCTTCCTCACGCAGAGCGCCATGGCTTTCGCGCATTTCATCGCCGGACGCGACGACGAGGCCGCGCGCTGGGCCGCGCTGGCGCTCCGGGTGAAGCCGAACTGGCCGCCGGGCCTGCGGATGACGATCGCCGCCAATGCCATGCGCGGCCAGGCCGAGCCGGCGCGGCGGGCGCTGAGCGCCTATCTGCGCGTCGATCCGGAGGTCACGGTCGCCAAACTCTGCGGCTATTATCCGTTCCGCCGGGGCGCCGACCGCGAGCGCTTGATCGCCGCGATGCGCCGGGCGGGCGTCCCCGAATGACGCCGCGACATCAGCGCCGTGGATTACATCCGGATGGCCTCGATTTCGGCCCACGCCGGCCGCATGGTGGGCCGCCGAGCCGCCTATTTGTTCATGCCCGGTGCCGCTCTGAAGATCAGGCCGCGATACAGGAAATTTTGCGCCGCCGGGAACGATCCCGACATTGAGGCGTTGCGCCTGCAAATCCGGGCACAATCGGGGAGGTTGATCATGAAGATCGTCGTTGCCGGCGGCACCGGCTTGATCGGCTCGCGGACCGTTGCCATTCTGCGCCGGGGCGGGCACGAAGCCATTGCCGCTTCGCCCAAAAGCGGCGTCAACAGCCTTACCGGCGAAGGCCTGAATGAGGTGCTGGCTGGCGCGCAGGTGGCGATCGATCTGACCAACGTGCCCTCGTTCGAAGATCGGGCGGTGCTGGAATTCTTCGAAAGGTCCGGGCGCAAGCTTCTCGCTGCAGAGACAGCGTCGGGCGTCCGCCATCACGTCGCGCTGTCCATTGTCGCGACCGACCGGACCGACAATGGCTATTTCCGCGCCAAGGCTGCGCAGGAGAAGCTGATCGAAGCCTCCGGCATCCCCTACACCGTCATCCGCGCGACACAATTCATGGAGTTCCTCGGCGGCATCGCCGATGCCAGTACGACGGGCAACTCGGTCAGGCTTCCGCCGATCCTGTTCCAGCCGATCGCGGCGGACGACGTTGCGGCCGTCATCGCCGAAGCGGCGCTGGCGGCGCCGAAAAACGGGATAATCGAGATCGCCGGGCCGGAACGGGCGCCATTCAACGAAATCGTGGCGCGCTATCTGCGGGCGACAGGCGACCGGCGCGAAGTGGTAAGCGATCCCGAGGCCCGATACTGGGGCGGCCGTGTCGAGGCGCGTTCGCTGGTGCCGTTGGGCGAAGCGCGCCGCGGCCGCATCGGTCTCGACGAATGGCTCCGCCGTTCGCGGGCAAAGGCCTGATCCCGCATTCGCCAGTCCGGGCGATGGCCAAGAGGTTGACTTTCGTCCGCCGCCCGGCGCTACACTGGCCCG
>DATKQA010000756.1:0-2465 GCA_035523835.1 Candidatus Sulfotelmatobacter sp. | reverse complement strand
GAGGGACAGCTTTCCACCTTCAAGGCGCATGAGGCCGGGCCCAATCCCTGCTATCGCTGCCTGTTCCCCGAGCCGCCGCCCGCCGGACTGGCGCCGAGCTGTTCGGAAGCCGGCGTGCTCGGCGCGCTGGCCGGCACCATGGGCAGCCTGCAAGCGACGGAGGTGCTGAAGGAAATCATCGGCATCGGCGAGAGCATGTCCGGCCGGTTGACGATCTATGACGCGCTGGCCGCGCGCTTCCGCACCGTGCGCGTCAGGCGCGATCCGGAATGCCGGCTCTGCGGTCCGCAGGCCACCATCCATGATTTGACGCAGCACGCGGCATAGCCATGCCGCGTCGGCACGAAACGGCGGCAGCATCGGGAGGGATCGCATGAGCGCTGCGGAACGGGAATTGCGCGGGCGCGTCGCCCTGGTGACTGGCGGCAGCCGCGGCATCGGCCGCGGCATCGCGCTGGCCCTGGCCGGGGCCGGCGCCGACGTCGCCATCGCCTATCGCCGGGACCGCGACGCCGCCGCGGAGACCGTCGGCGCGCTCGAGGCGCTCGGCGTGCGCGCCAAGGCCTATGCCGCGGCCATGGAAGTGCGCGAGCAATGCCAGGCGCTGGTGCCGGCGGCGCTGGCCGACTTCGGCTTCGTCGACATCCTGGTGAACAACGCCGGTATCGCCAGCCGCGGCAGGTCCGTCGCCGAGACCGATCCGGACGAACTCTCGCGCGTGCTGACCGTGCATGCGCTGGCGCCGCATTGGCTTTGCCAAGCCGTGCTGCCGGCCATGCGCGGCCGTTCGCGCGGCGATATCGTCATGATCTCCAGCGTGGCGACGCTCGGCTATGCCGCCAACGGCGCACCCTATGCCATGGGCAAAGCGGCCATGGAAGCGCTGGCCTATACGCTGGCCAAGGAGGAGCGCGGGAACGGCATCCATGTCAATGTGGTGGCGCCGGGCCTGGTCGACACCGACATGGGTCGCCGCCTGGCCGCAGCCACGGCGGGGGTGAAGGACATCCGCGAGCTGGATGCGCGCATGCCCTTCGGCCGCGTCTGCCAGCCGGAGGATATCGGCAATGCCGTCTGCTTCCTGGTCTCGCCGCGGGCCGGCTACATCACCGGCGAGAAGATCAACGTGCACGGCGGCGGCCAGAACTGGCGCTGACCGCGCAACGTCCGGCGCCGCCTTCTATAGCAGGCCGGCGATAACCCGGTCCGGCGGCGTGTGGCCGTCGACGAAGGTCTTGATGTTGATCAGCACCTTCTCGCCCATGTCGATGCGGCCCTCGATGGTGGCGGAGCCCATGTGCGGCAATGCCACCACATTGCCGAGCTCGAGCAGCTTGGGATTGACCGCGGGCTCGTGCTCGAAGACGTCGAGGCCGGCGCCGGCGATGGCGCCCTTGCGCAGGAGGCGCGTCAGCGCATTCTCGTCGATCACCTCGCCGCGCGCGGTATTGACGATATAAGCGTGCTTCTGCATCAAATCGAGGCGGCGCGCCGACAGCAGGTGATAGGTGGCCGGCGTGTGCGGACAATTCACCGAGATGATGTCCATGCGCGCCAGCATCTGATCGAGGCTTTCCCAGTAGGTCGCCTCCAGCTCCTGCTCGATCGACTGGTGCACGCGATTGCGGTTGTGATAGTGGATCGACAGGCCGAAGGCCTTGGCGCGGCGCGCCACCGCCTGGCCGATGCGGCCCATGCCGACGATGCCGAGCCGCTTGCCCCAGATGCGGTGGCCGAGCATCCAGGTCGGCGACCAGCCCTTCCAGCCGCCGTCGCGGATCACGCGCTCGCCCTCGATCAGGCGGCGTGGCACCGCCAGGATCAAGGCCATGGTCATGTCGGCGGTATCCTCGGTGAGGACGCCCGGCGTGTTGGTCACGGTGATGCCGCGGCTTCGGGCCGAGGCGAGATCGATGTGATCGACGCCGGTGCCGAAGCTGGCGATCAGGCGGAGATTCGGATTGGCATGAGCCAAGACGCCGCCGTCGATCCGATCGGTGACGGTCGGCACCAGCACGTCCGCCTGGGCGACTTTCTCGATCAGTTCGGCCTGGGTAAGCGGATGATCGTCCAGATTGAGCCGGGCCTCGAACAGCTCCATCATCCGCGTCTCGATGGCGTCAGGCAGCTTGCGCGTGACGATGACCAGCGGCTTCTTGTGCGCCATGCGGGGCGGTCTCCCAGCGCCCGTCCGATCGGGATCCGGCGGGCCTCGATCCTTGTCTAGCAGATCGACGCGGACCAGACAAATGGCCGCGGCGGCGCGATCTTGACCGCGGCTTTCGCCGCTTGCATAAGAGGCAAAACCGGCCGACCTCCGAGTCGGCGCAGCCAAGGCAAAGGTCCGCTTGCCCGTATTTTTCCGCATCCCGCGGCCATGGTTTCGGCTCCTGCCGGCCCTCTTCCTGCTGCTGACCCTGGCGCTGCCGCTACATGCCGCCGAGAACGACGAGAGCGGCGAGGGC
>DATKQA010000755.1:0-5401 GCA_035523835.1 Candidatus Sulfotelmatobacter sp. | reverse complement strand
CAGCACGACGGCGCGCGCGCGTGCGGCCGCCGCACGGGTACGGGCGAGCTTGTCGCCGCCGGCATCGAACAGCCGCGCGAATTCGCCGGCATGCGGCGTGAGCACGCAGGGACTGCGGATGGCGGCGAACAGAACGCCGGGATCGTCGGCGAAGACGGTGAGCGCGTCGGCGTCGAGCACGACCCGCCGCCCGCTCGCCAGCGCCGCCAGCACGTTCGCCCGCGTGGTCGCGCCGACGCCGTTGCCGGGGCCGAGCAGGACGGCGTTGCGGCGCGCATCGGCCGCCAGCAGGCGGGCAAAATCGTCGGCATCGGCGAAGCCGCGCACCATGACCGCGGTGAGCGCGGCGGCATTCACCGCCAGCGCATTGGCCGGCGAGGCCAGCGTGACCAGGCCGGCGCCGACCCGGAGCGCCGCGCGCGCCGACAAGCGCGCCGCGCCGGTTTCCGCCATCTCGCCCGACACCACCAGCGCATGGCCGCGGCTGTATTTGTGCCCCTCGATCCGCGGCCAGGGATAGAGCGCGCCCCACAGCGCCGGATCGTTCTGCCATTGCCGCGGCGCGATCTCGCCGAGCGCCGCCGCCGGGATGCCGATATCGACGACCACCGTCTCGCCGCAGAGCACCCGGCCGGGCAGCAGCAGATGGCCGGGCTTGCGGCGAAAGAACGTCACCGTCAGGGCCGCCTGAAATGCGGAACCGAGCACCTGTCCGCTGTCGCCGTGCAGGCCGCTCGGCACGTCGACGGCGACCACCGGAATGGCGGCCGCGTTCGCCGCCGCGACCACTTCGGCCGCCACACCCGCCAGGGGCCGCGCCAGCCCGGCGCCGAACAGCGCATCGACGATCAGTTCCGCGCCCGCGATCGTCGCCGGCGACAGCGGCTCGACCCGGCCGTCGAAGCGGCCGGCCATGAGCGCGGCATCGCCGCGCAAGCCGGCACGCTCGCCGAGCAAGGCCAGCCGCACCGGCCAGCCGGCCTGCCGCAGGTGCCGCGTCACGACGAAGCCGTCGCCGCCGTTGTTGCCGGGGCCGCACAGGATGGCGACGGGGCGCGGCGCGAAGCGGCGGATGATTTCGCGCGCGACCGCGGCGCCGGCATTCTCCATCAGGGTTTCGCCGGCGACGCCCGCGCGTACGGCCGCGGCGTCGGCGCGATACATCTCCGCCACGCTCAGAAGTTCGATCATGGCGCGGCGCTCACCTGAGCGGCGGCCGCTCCGCCGTGGTCGGATGCGCCGCCTCGTAGGCGCGCGCCGCCCGCAGCACCAGATCGTCGCGATGCATCGGACCGACGATCTGCAGGCCGGCCGGCAGGCCATCGCGGGTGAAGCCGCAGGGCACCGAGGCCGCCGGCTGCTGCGACAGGTTGAAGGGATAGGTGAACGGCGTCCATTCCGGCCAGCTCGCCGGGCCCGGCATCGTCTCCGGCTTGAGCCGCCCGACGGCAAAAGCCGGCACCGCCAGCGCCGGCGTCAGCAGCAGGTCGTAGCGGTCGTGAAACAGCCGCATGCTCTGGCCGAGCCGGCCGCGCGCGTTGCCGGCGGCGAGGAACTGCTTCAGCGTCACCCGCTCGCCGGCCTCGACGCTCTCGCGCAATCCGGCTTCGAGCAGGGCTCGCTGCTCCGCCGGCAGCGCGCCGAGGCCGTTGTAGGCACCGACCAGCCAATGCAGCCAGAAGGTCTCGGTCGGATCGTCGAAGATGCGCTCCACTTCCTCCACTTCGGCGCCGAGACCGGCAAAGGCGGCAGCGGCCTCTGCCGCCAGGGCCGCCACCTCGGCATCGACCTTGGCATAGCCGAGCGTCGGGCTATAGGCGACCTTCAGCCCCTTGATCCCGCCGTCCAGGCCCGCCGTCCAGTCGGTCGCTTGATAAGGCAGGGCGTGCCAGTCGCGCGCGTCGGGCTGCGCCAGCGCGTTCAGCATCAGCGCCGCGTCGGCGACCGTGCGCGCCATCGGCCCGAGATGGGCCACGGTACCGAAGGGACTGAGCGGCCAGGCCGGCACGCGGCCGAAGCTCGGCTTGAGGCCGAAGATGCCGGCGAAAGCCGCGGGAATGCGGATCGAGCCGCCGCCGTCGGTGCCGACGGCGAGCTGGCCGAGACCGGCCGCGACTTGCGCGGAGGCGCCGCCGCTGGAGCCGCCCGGCGTGCGCTCGAGGTTCCAGGGATTGCGGGTGATGCCGGTGAGCGGGCTGTCGGTGACACCCTTCCAGCCGAATTCCGGCGTCGTGGTCTTGCCGAGCAGCACGGCGCCGGCCTCGCGCAGCCGGGCGGTGGCCGGCGCATCATCCGTCCAGGGCCCCTTGGGGTCGACCGTCCGGGAGCCGCGCAAGGTCGGCCAGCCCTTGGTGAGCACGATGTCCTTGATCGAGGTCGGCACGCCGTCGAGCGGACCGGCCGGCTCGCCCCGCTGCCAGCGCTGCTCGGAAGCCCTGGCCGATTGCAGGGCCTGCTCGGCATCGACCAGGCAATAGGCATTGAGCCTGGGGTTGAGCCGTTCGATGCGATCCAGGATCGCCTGCGTCGCCTCGACCGGCGAGAGCTGCTTCGCGCGATAGAGATGCAGCAGCGTTGTGGCCGAGGTGAAGGCGAGTTCTTCCGACACGGTGATCCCCCGGGCGGTGGCAGGTTCAGCGCCGGCATTGTCCATCGCCGGCGGGGCGGCGGCAACTGCGCATGGTTGCCATTCCCGAGCCTGCGGTGGCGCCTCGCCGCGGGGTGCGTTACATGTCTTCCATGAGCACGCAGGATTGCGACTTCCTGATCGTCGGCGCCGGCATCGCCGGCGCCTCGGCCGGCTACAACCTGGCGGCCAGGGGCCGCGTCGTCATCCTCGAGCGCGAGAGCCAGCCCGGCTATCACACTACCGGCCGCTCGGCGGCGTTCTATTCCGAGACCTACGGCAATGCCGTGATCCGCGCGCTGACCACCGGCAGCCGCGACTTCTACACCAACCCGCCGGCGGGCTTCACCGACCAGCCGCTGCTGCTGCCGCTCGGCGCCATCTATATCGCCAGCGAGGAGCAGAAGCCGGCGCTCGACAAATTGTTCGCCGACGGCAGCCGGCTGGTGGATTCGCTCCGCATGCTCGGCCGCGACGAAATTCTCGCCCGCGTGCCGGTGGTGCGGCCCGAATTCGCCGCCGCCGGCATGCTGGAGCCGGAATCGCGCAGCATCGACGTGCATGCCCTGCACCAGGGCTTTCTGCGCGGCCTGCGCCGGCGCGGCGGCACGGTCGTCACCGATGCGGAAGTGACCAAGGCGGTGCGGCAGGACGAGCGCTGGCTGGTGACGACGCCGGCCGGCGAGTTCACCGCACCGGTGCTGGTGAACGCGGCCGGCGCCTGGTGCGACGTGCTGGCCGGGATCGCCGGCGCCAGGCCGGTCGGCCTGGTGCCGAAGCGGCGCACCGCCATCATCTTCGCGCCGCCGCCCGGCGTGGACATCACCGGCTGGCCGATCGTCAGCGACACGGACGAGAAATTCTACTTCAAGGCCGACGCCGGCAAGTTCCTGGCCTCGCCGGCCGACGAGACGCCGATGGAACCCTGCGATGTGCAGCCGGACGAACTCGACGTGGCGATCTGCGTCGACCGCATCGAGAGCGCGACCACCATGCGGGTCGCGCGGGTCGAGCGGAAATGGGCCGGCCTGCGCTCCTTCGTCGCCGACAAGACCATCGTCGCCGGCTTCGATCCCGACCTCGCCGGCTTCTTCTGGCTGGCCGGCCAGGGCGGCTACGGCATCCAGACCGCGCCGGCGATGGGCCGCGTCGTCGCCGCCCTGGCCAGCCACCAGGACCTGCCGGCCGATATCCGGGCGCTCGGCATCAGCGCGGCGGACCTGTCGCCGGCGCGCTTTCGCCGCTGAGCCGGGCGCGGCACCCGTGCCGGCCGAAGGAACCGTGCGGCGCCGCCGTGTATGCAAGCAAATCCGGAAGCATCCGCCATGAATGCCACCATTCCCTATGATCCACGCCGCTTCCGCACCGCAGCGGCGCACTATCTTGCCGGACGGCCACCCTATGCCGACCTGCTCATCCGCCGCGTCGCCGCCGCTTGCGGTCTGCAGCCGGACAGCCGCGTGCTCGATCTCGGCTGCGGACCGGGGCCGCTCGCCGTCGCCTTCGCCCGCTTGGCCGGCGAGGTGGTCGCGGTCGATCCCGAGCCGGAGATGCTGCGGGCGGCGGCAGCCAACGCCGCCGCGGCCGGCGTCGCCATCCGGCTTCGGCAAGGCAGTTCCTACGACCTCGACGCGAGCCTCGGAAATTTCCGCCTGGTCGCCATCGGCCGCGCCTTCCACTGGATGCAACGCGCCGACACGCTCGCACGGCTCGCCCGATTGGTCGAGCCGGACGGCGCCGTGGCGCTCTTCGCCGACCGCCATCCCGATGTGCCCGACAATCGCTGGCGGCAGGACTACGAGGCCTTGGTCGGCCGCTATGTCGCGGACGATTCCGTCCACCGCCTGCGCAAGTCGGCGGATTGGGTGCGGCATGAGGCGGTGCTGTTGGATTCGCCCTTCAGCCAGCTCGAGCGGATGTCGGTGATCGAGCGGCGCCGCGTCCCGGTCGACAGCCTGGTGCACCGCGTGCGCTCGATGTCGACCACCTCGGAGGACCGGCTGGGCCCGCGCACCGAAGCGCTGGCCGAGGAAATCCGCGCGGCCATGAGTCGGCTGGCGAGCGACGGACTGATCATCGAGGTGGTGGAATCGGAGGCGCTGCTGGCGCGCCGCCCCGGCGCAGCTTAAGGCCGCTCCACCACCAGGCTCTGCACGGCGCGGCCGAAATAGCCCCGCTCGTCCGCCAGGCGGCCGAAGGCCAGGCCGTTGCCCGCGGCACCGAGCCAGGTTTCCGCATCGAGCAGCACCCATTCGCCGACCGGCATGCGCGTCAGGTGAATGCTGAGGTCGGCATTGAGGAAGGTCCAGCGCCGCGCATCGAGCACGGCGGCGGTGGCGTTGCAGAAATCCGCCGCGACCGCGGCGCGCATCAGCGGCGTCGGCGCCTCGCCGAGCACCAGCGGGCGGCGCATGCGGAACCAGCAGGCGCCGGGACCACCGCGGAAGTCGCCCTTGACCAGGCTGAGGTCGAAGCCGGAGATGAACGGGCTGCTGTTGCGCACGGCGACATGCGGCAATCGGCCGCGCTCGGCGGTCGGGAGCGTGAGCGGCGCGCCGAGCGGCGTGGCGGCCGGCAGATCGACGTCGGCGCTGCGGATCTTGAGCACGCTGGCACGCACCACCTCCTTGCCGTCGGCCAGCAGGCGCGCGGCGCAGAGCTGGATCTTGCGCCCCTCGCGCACCACCTCGGCCTTGATTTCCAGCGGGCGGATCGGCACCGGCCGCAGCAGGTCGACGGTCAGCCGCACCACCTGCATCGGCACTTGGCTCGGCA
>DATKQA010000754.1:0-2857 GCA_035523835.1 Candidatus Sulfotelmatobacter sp. | reverse complement strand
ATGCTTAACAAGTGCTTAATTTTGTCCGCCACGCCACAATTTTTCATCGCTATTACATGAACTTCGCAAAATTTTTGCTGCAAGGGCGGCGCGCCGGCCGGCGGATGCGACAAGCGCCATTCTATGCGAGATATCCAAAATTACAGCTTATACATGAAAAAATCTTAGGACTTACTATACGACATCGTAGGTGATCTCGACTTCCTCGCCGAAAGCATGTCCCTGGCAGGTCAATATCCAGCCATTAGCGAGATCGTCGTCGGTATAAATGTCGTTATTGGCGAGCACGATCTTGCCCTTGATGCGCTTGGCCGCGCAGGAGGCGCAGAAGCCCTCCTCGCAAGCGGAATTCGGCGACAGCCCGGCGGCACGCGCGGCGACCAGGATGGTTTGACCCTTCTTGTAGGGCACCTGGTGCGCCTTGCCCTCGACATGGATGGTGATGGCCGCCGGAACCACCTCGCCGTCGGCCGCCGGCGGCAGCGGCACGGCCGCGTTGCCGGAGGCCTCGAAACGCTCGATCAACACCCGCTCGCGCGGCACGCCGCGGGCGAGCAGGGTGTCTTCCACCAAGGACATGAACGGCCCGGGCCCACAGAGATAGGCCTCGCCGTCCTCGAAGCCGCCGAGCGCCGCAACGATTTCCTCCGCCTTGGTCAGGCCGGCGATGTCGTCCAGATGATGGCGGACCTCAAGCCGGTCGGGATAGGCGCGGACCAGCGCGTCGAACTCGTCCTTGAAGATGACCGAGGCGACGTCGCGATTGGCGTAGAAGAGCCGCACCCGCCGCGCGGTCTGCTGCAGCGCCGCCTTGATCAGCGACATCACCGGGGTGATGCCGCTGCCACCGGCAAACAGCAGGAGCGGCGCGGCCCCGGCACCGAGCACGAAGCGCCCGGCCGGCGGCATCACCTCGACGCTGGCGCCTTCCTTCAGCGCGTCATGAAACCAGTTGGAGCCGCGGCCGCCGGCGACCCGCTTCACCGTCACCTTGGGCGCGCCGTCGATGCCGGGCGTGCTGGAGAGCGAATAGCAGCGGTTCACCTCGCCGTCCGGGTGCGGCACGCGGAAAGTCAGGAACTGCCCGGCCTTGTAGCGGAACTTGTCGGCAGAGGCCGCCGGCACGTCGAACACGAAGGAGCGCGCGTCCGGCGTTTCCTGGATGATGCGGGCGATACGGAGCGCGTGATAGGGACTCGAAGACGCCATCGTCAGTTTCAATCCGGCCAGATGCAGCGCACGACGATATCCGCCAATTCCGTCTTAATCGAGTCATTGTCGAAGTAAAGCGGGCCGGGATCGCTGATGATCATGTTGGTCAGGGTGCCGTTGGTCACCTGCAGGCCGATCTGCGCCCGCCGCTGCCAATCGGCCACCGTGATGCGCGGCCGGGCCTGTTCCAGCACGGCGAACAGCGCCTCCTTCATCTCATGCCCGAGCCGGCGGATCGGATCCCAGGCTTCGGGCTGCGCCAGCGCATGGCGCAGCATCACCCGCAGCAGCGCGCGCCGCTCGCGCATGACATCGACCATCATCGCCACCCAGCGCCGGAGCGTTTCCTCCGGCGTCCAGCCTTCGGCGACGGCGGCATCAAGCAGGCGCTTGTTGCGCCCGCTGGTCTCGTTCAGTGCCACCGACAGGATGGCGCCGACGAACTGGTTCTTGTCGCCGAAGCGGAAATAGAGCGAGCCGACCGACGAGCCGGCTTCCGCCGCCACCTCCGACATGGAGAGGCCGTCGATGCCGTTCTCTTCCAGTTTGCGCAGGCCGACACGCAACAGCGCCTCGGTGGTTTTGCGGCTGCGCGATTGCTTCGGCGCGTGATTGCTGAGAGCCTCGATCATGGTGCTTGACAATGCCGGAAATAGAATTAGAATTCAATTCAAATTTACCGCGCGAATGAACTCCAAGATTGCGCACCGCGGGCGCGACGGTGCAGAAGGCGGCCAGCGCGAGGAGGAATTGGCATGACGTCCACCAAGCTCTACCAGCTTCCGGTCGAGACCACCGGATGGGACTTCGACGGCAAGACGCAGATCCAGTTCAATTGGGAGTACGAAGACGGTTCCGCCGAGCTGCTCGATCTCTATGAGAAGGGCAAGCAGCAGCAGTGGAACTCGACCGACCGGCTCGACTGGTCGCAGGAGCTCTTCGAGGACAATCCGATGGGACTGTCCGACGAGACCATCCCGATCTACGGCTCGGAATTCTGGAACAAGATGAGCGAGAAGGAGCGCAAGTGGCTGCGCTGGAACCTGCAGGCGCATTCCATCTGCCAGTTCATGCACGGCGAGCAGGGCGCGCTCATCGCCACCGCCAAGATCGTCAATACCGTCCCGACATGAACGCCAAGTTCTATGCCGCGACCCAGGTGATGGACGAAGCCCGCCACGTGGAAGTCTACAAGCGGCTGATCCACGACAAGTTCCGCATGGCCTATCCGATCAGCGACTCGTTGAAGAACCTGCTGGAGCAGACGCTCAGCGACCGCCGCTGGGACATGACCTATCTCGGCATGCAGGTGCTGATCGAAGGTTTGGCGTTGGCCGCCTTCCAGCGCATCCGCGACAGTGCGAAGAACAACCTCGCCGCCGCGGTGAACGCCTATGTCATGCAGGACGAGGCGCGCCACGTCACCTTCGGCCGCATGGCGCTGCGCCACTACTACCCGCAGATCTCGGACGCCGAGCGCAACGAGCGTGAGGAATTCGCCGTCGAGGCACTCTATTTCATGCGCGACCGCTTCAACCAGACCGAGGTCTGGATGCGCTCGGGGCTGCCGGTCGACAAGCTGGCCGAGTACGCCTTCAACTCCGGCGTCATGCAGGCCTTCCGCACCCGCCTCTTCACCCGCGTC
>DATKQA010000753.1:0-3400 GCA_035523835.1 Candidatus Sulfotelmatobacter sp. | reverse complement strand
TCGATAGTGGTTCGGTTCAGCCGAGGGCGTCGAGGAAGCGGACGACCGCCTCGTTGAAGGCCTCGGGTTGATCGAGATTGACGGCGTGCCCCGCGGCCGGGATGACGATCTTCTGCGCCCCCGGAATCTTCGCCGCCATATAGTCGGACGCGGCCAGAAACGGCTTGTCGTCGGCCCCGACCACGACCAGCGATGGCACCTTGATAGTCGGCAGCGATTCGATGACGCCGGCATCGCGCTGGGTCAGCATTCCACGGGCGGCGCGCGCCAGCCCCTCCGCCGAACGATGCGTGCTGGTCGCCCGTTCCTTGCTGAGCGATTGCAAGGATTTCAACCCTTCCGTCTCGAAGCGGTGCGCCGTCTCGAGCGCCCGCTGGTTCCAGGCGTCGCGGGCGTCGTCCTTCTTGAAGCCGGGGCCGGTGTCGATGATCAGGAGGGCGCTGGTGCGCGATGGATGCGCGCGGTGGAAGGCAAGCGACATGTAGCCGCCGAGCGACAAGCCGCCGATGATGGCGCTCTTGGCGCCGACCGCATCCAGGATCGCCGCCATGTCGGCGACCGTCGCGGCTTCGCTGTAGGCCGAGGGATCGGCCGGATAGTCGCTCTGGCCGTGCCCGCGCATGTCCCAGATGACCAGTTTGTGGCGCCGGGTCAGCGGTTCGATCTGGCCGCGCCACATTGCCGAGGTGGCGGAATAGCCGTGCGTCAGCAGGATCACCGGTCCCTGGCCGTGCGTTTCGTAATAGAGGTTCACGCCGTCGCGATTGAGCTTTGCCATCATCATGCCTCCTCAGGCGCGCAGGCCGAGCAGGTTGCGCGCCACCACCCAGCGATGCACCTCCGTCGGCCCCTCGTAGACGCGCATCACGCGGATGCGGTTCGCCATCTGCTGCAAGGGCATTTCCTTGGTCATGCCCATGGCGCCGAAGATCTGCATGGCATGATCGAGGATTTCCCAGGCCATCTCGGTGGCGTAGGTCTTGATCATGGAGACCTCGGTGCGGGCATCGTCGCTGCTGTCGATCTTGCAGGCTGCATGATAGGTCATCAGGCGGCAGGCGTGGATCTTGGTCGCCGCCTCGGCTATCCACCATTGGATGGTCTGGCGCTGCGACAGCGGCGCCCCGAAGGTGACGCGCTGCGGCGCATATTCGATCATCATGTCGAGGGCGCGCTGCGCCATGCCGGTGCAGGTGGAAGCCATTTGCACGCGCCGCGTCGACAGCCGCTTCTGCATTGGCGCGAAGCCATAGCCCTCGCGCCCGAGCAGCTTCGAGGCCGGCAGGCGGCAATCCTCCAGCGCGATCTCGTAGGTGAAGGCGCCGCCGATCATCGGAATGCGCCGCAGGATGTTGAAGCCCTTGGTGCCCTTGTCCACGAGAAAGGCGGAAATGCCGCCGCGGGCGCCCTTCGCCTTGTCGGTCACCGCCATGACGATGGTGAAATCGGCGCGGGCCACGCGGCTGATCCAGATCTTGCGGCCGTTCAGCACCCAGTCGCCGCCGTCGCGCACGGCGCGGGTCGCCATGCCGGCCGGATCGCCGCCGGCGCCGGGTTCGGAGATGGCGATGGCGGAAACCGTCTCGCCGCGCGCATAGGGGTCGAGGTATTGCTTCCGCTGCTCCTCGTTCACCGTGACCTTGAGCATGTGCAGGTTCGGCGAATCCGGCGGCAGGATGTAGGGCGTGATGGTCCGGGCAAGCTCTTCGTTCACGCCGACCATGGCCTCGACTGGCAAGTCGGAGCCGCCGAATTCCGTCGGCGCGTCGAGGCCCCACAGGCCGAGCTCGCGCGACTTGCGGTCGATCGGCGCCAGTTCCTCCTCGGTCAGGCTGGCGCCCTGGCCTGCGGTTTCGCGCTCAAGCACCAGGCGCTCGTGCGGCATGAGCTCGTCGCGCACGAAACGCGCAACCAGCTCCTTCAGCATGCGGTGTTCTTCCTTCAGCGCAAAATCCATGGCTCCGACCTTTCCGTCCTGTCTCGCATCTTCGTCATTTCTTGCCGACGGTCCGCTGCCGGGTCTTTTCCCATTGCGCGTCGGTCCAGCGCAGCAAATCCTCGGCGCCCGACGTGCGCAGGTGCTGGCCGCCGTCGATGGTCACCATTTCGCCGTTGATATAGCCGGCCAGATCGGAAACCAGGTAGCTCGCCAGGTTGGCGAGCTCGATATGCTCGCCGACACGGCCGAGCGGGTTGCGCGCATCCGGCCCGTCGGTGCCTTCTCGCCCCTCCGGCCGCAACCGCTCCCAGGCGCCGGGCGTCGGGAAGGGGCCGGGAGCGATGGCCACGGCGCGTACGCCCTTCGGCCCCCATTCCACCGCCAGGCTTCGGGTCATCGCCAGGATGGCCGATTTCGCCATCGCCGAGGGCACGGTGAAGGCGCGTCCGGTAATGGTGGAGGTGGAGAGGATGCTGAGCACGGCACCCCGATGGCCGGATTCGATCCAGCGCTTGCCGGCGGCCATGGTGCAATAGAGCGCGCCATGCAGGGTGATGCCGAGGATGGCATCGGCGGCGCGGAACGACAGACGCTCGGTCTGGGCGATGAAATTGGCCGCGGCATTGTTGACCAGCACGTCGAGCGGCCGGTCCTGCCAGATCGCCGCCATCATGGCCTCGACGGCAGCGGGATCGCGGATGTCGCAGCGAAAGGCGGCTACCTTGCCGCCGAGTTCGCTGCGGAAGCGGGCGGCGGTCTCCTCCAACACGTCCTGGCGCCGACCGCAGATGGCCAGCTCGGCGCCCAGCTCGATGAAGCGCCGGCCCATGGCGGCGCCGAGCCCGGTGCCGCCGCCGGTGACAAGGATTTTCTTGCCGGCGAGCAGTCCCGCTTGAAACATCGTTTCCTCCCTTGGCGACCGCGCTATGGGGTGCGTTCATCGCCGCCGCCGATGAAACCTAGCAGACCGCGCCGGCCTCGGCCATGCGGGCAAAGGCGAGTGGCTGATCTGCATGCCATGCAAGGCGATTTCAGCCATTATCCCGCGCGAGTGCGCGCCTTTTGCGCAAACGAAAGGGGCCGCCCCGCAGGACGGCCCCTCATAACGCTTTAGCTTGGTGCGGATACGCCCACTCGTGCCGATATTTCCGCGGGCCCGGTTGGCTCAGAAATCCATGCCGCCCATGCCACCGCCCGGCGGCATCGCCGGCATGGCGTCCTTCTTCTCCGGGCGCTCGGCCACCATGGCTTCGGTGGTGATGAGCAGGCCGGCGACCGAAGCGGCGTCCTGCAGCGCCGTGCGCACCACCTTGGTCGGATCGATGATGCCGGCCTTCACCATGTCGACATACTCGCCGGTCTGCGCGTCATAGCCGAACTTCACGTTCTTCTGCTCCAGGAGCTTGCCGGCGACCACGGCGCCGTCGGAGCCGGCGTTCTCGGCGATCTGCCGCGCCGGCG
>DATKQA010000752.1:0-5603 GCA_035523835.1 Candidatus Sulfotelmatobacter sp. | reverse complement strand
GGCCATAGGCGAGCCCGTGCCGTTTGGCCTCGGCCGCCGAGGCCGCGAGCGTCGGCTGGCCCGGCTCCTCGCCCTCCGGCCGGTTGTTCACCACCGTGCGGAAGCCGAGCCGCGCGATCTCCGCATAATCCTGCTGGTCCGGCTGCGCCGTGACGCTCAGGCTGTCGCTTATCTTCACGATCGGCCGCATGGGTTCTCCGAGGCTGCGGGGTCGGTTCCCTCTAGATAGGACCAGGCGCCCGCCGGCGCCAGGGGCCGGCGCAACGGGACGAAATCTAGGCCGCCTGCATCCGCTCCCCGTTCCGCTGGCGCAGGATCGGCATCACCCATTTGCCGAAGCGTTCCGCCTCCTCGTCGTGGAGATAGCCGGAGAGGCAGAAGGAGTGGCAGCCGAGGTCGATGAACTTCTGCAGCACGCCGGCGCATTGCTCGGGTGTGCCGACCATGGCGATGCCGGCGCCGGGGCGCACCTGGGTGATGCCGGTCCACAGATGCGGCTCGATCAGCTCGCCGAAGGTCTGCGCCAGCTCCTGCACGCGGCGGTTGGCCGCCGACGAGGCATAGTGCGTCTTGATGAACCGCTTCTGCTGCTCGCTGGCATGCGCCACCAGCCCGTGCGCGAAGTCCCAGGCCTCGGCCTCGCTCTCGCGGCAGATGATCTGCAGCCGCATGCCGAAGCCGATCGCGTGCTCGCGGCCGTGCCGCGCCGCCAGCGCGCGGATCTCGCGCATGTTGGCGGCGATGCGCGCATAGGTGTCGCCCCAGAACAGGTGCACGTCGGAATGCTTGGCCGAAAGCTCCAGCGCCTGGGCCGAGCCGCCGCCGAGATAGAAGCGCGGATGCGGCTGCTGCAGCGGGCGCGGCCGCACCACCGCGCCCTTGAGCTGGTAGTACTTGCCGGCATAATCCACCGGGCCGCGCCGGGTCCACAGCGCCTTCAGGATCGAGACCTCCTCGTCCATGATCTCATAGCGCGCTTCCTTGTCCCAGGTGATGCCCTCGGCGGCGCTTTCCGTCTCGCTCTGGCCGGCGATCAGGTTGATGCAGATGCGCCCGCCGGAAAGCTGGTCGAAGGCGGTGATCATCTTCGCCAGCAGCACCGGGTTGATGTAGGACGGCCGCGCCGCCACCAGCATGCGCATGGCCTTCGAGCGCGCCACCATCATGGCGCTGGTGATCCAGGCTTCCCAGCAGGTGCTCGCCACCGGCACCAGCATGTATTCGAAGCCGGCCGCCTCGGCGGCGCCGAGCACGCGGTCGAACAGCGCCGGGCCGGGGGAGACCAGCGCTTCGGGCAGGCCATAGGCGGTGGTGTCGCCCGCGGTCGGCAGGAACCAGCCGAACTCCAGGCGCGGCGGCGGCCTCACCGGCACTCCACCAGGAAGGTGAAGCGCCGCGCGCGCTCGGCGAGGTCGGCGGCCTTGAGCGGATGGGTCGAGGCGGCGGTCCTGTAGGCGACGCCGTTGGCATCGAGGAAATCCCGCGCCACCGCCTCCTTGATGGCGAAGTTCACGTTCTGCGGCAGGTCGCCGACCACGGCGGCGACGGCCAGCGCGTTGAGCTTGCTCGAGACCACGCCGACCAGGTTGCCGGCGTCGTCCATGAGCGGGCCGCCGCTGTTGCCGGGCTGCACCGGCGCGCTGATCTGCAGGTAGCGCGTGTCGTTGTTGACGCCGGCGAGCGCGCTCACCGAGCCGATGCTGAGGTTGCCCTCGCGCGCCAGCGTGCCGGCGAGCGGGAAGCCGTAGGCCAGCACGTCGTCGCCCTGGCGCAGCCCGCGCCCGTCGCGGAAGGCGACCACGTCGTGCAGCGCGATCGCCACCTTGAGCAGCGCCAGGTCGTTCTGCTGGTCGTGCGCCACCACGTCGGCCGGCACCGCCGCATCGCCCTGGCGATGCACGCGGACGCTGCTGCAGCTCTGCACCACGTGGTTGTTGGTCAGCAGGTGCCCGGCGGGGCTCACCGCGAAGCCGGTGCCGATGCCCTTCACCGGCGCCGCCGCGTTGCTGCCGGCGCGCACGCCGCCCGGGGCGGTGGCGATGGCGATCAGGGTCACCGGCGCACCCGGTTTCCAGTCGCGCGCCGCCGCCTGGGCGCGTTCGATCTCGGCCGGGCTGAGCTGACGGGCGACGGTGTCGCGGGCGCGCACGACGGCGGCGCTGCTCGCGGCCGGCATGCGCGCCACCGCCAGCACCAGGTAGAAATAGGCCGCCAGATTGTTGGGCGCCACGCCGCGGCCGGTGCCGTAATTGGCGCCGAGATTGGCCAGGGCGAAGGCATTGCCGAGATCGACGGCGATGCGGAAGTGCCTGGTGGCCTCGACATAATCCTGCGGCACGCCGAGGCCGCGCTGATACATGTTGCCGATGTTGTTCTCCGCGATGCCGTTGCGCTGCGCCGCCGCCTTGCGATACCAGTCGAGCGCGGCGGCATAGTCCTGCGCCACGCCGAAGCCGTTCTGGTAGAGAAAACCGACATCCGCCTCCGCCGCCGCCAGGCCGCTGTCCGCCGCCTTGCGCAGCAGCACGGCCGCCCTGCCGTAGTCTTTGGCAATGCCGGCGCCGCGCAGATAGGCATCGCCGAGCTTGAAGGCGGCGAGATAATTGCCGCGATCGGCCAGGGCCTGCAGTTCGCCGACCTTGTTGGGCAGGCGGGCATATTGCTGCGCCAGGGCGGCATTGTCGCCGGTGGCCGGATGTGGCGGAAGGCTCGCCGTCGGCTGCATGACGAGCTCGCGCGGCGTGGTCGGATCCTCGGCCCGGGCGGCCGGCACGACGGCAAGCACCAGCGCCGCCGCCAGGCCGGTGGCGGCCCAACGCCTGTTGCGCCAACGCCTGGCGATGCCGGCATCCCAAGCCATTCCGCGGCAACCTCGTACGTTCGGAGCCGGCGGCATTGTCGCCGCTTGCCCGGCCGCTTGGCAACCGCGCGCCGATGCCGGCCTGGCCGATGCCGCGGGTGTCAGGCCGGCAGGTTCGCCGCGGCGCGGCGGCTCTTGCTCCGCCGCACGCTGTCGGACTTGAGCTGGCCGCAGGCGGCCATGATGTCCTGGCCGCGCGGGGTGCGCACCGGCGAGGAATAGCCGGCGTCGTTGACGATGGCGGCGAAGTGCCGGATCGCCTCCGGCGCGGCGCATTCATAGGGCGCGCCGGGCCAGGCATTGAACGGGATCAGGTTCACCTTGGCCGGGATGCCCTTGATCAGCCTGACCAGCGCGCGGGCATCGGCCGGGCTGTCGTTGACGCCCTTGAGCATGACGTATTCGAAGGTGATGCGGCGGGCGTTGTTGGCGCCGGGATAGGCGCGGCAGGCGGCGATCAGCTCCTTGATCGGATATTTGCGGTTGAGCGGCACGATCCGGTCGCGCAGGTCGTCGTGCACCGCATGCAGGCTCACCGCCAGATTGACGCCGAGCTCGGCGCCGGCGCGGGCGATCATCGGCACGACGCCGGCGGTCGAAAGCGTGATGCGCCGCTTGGACAGGGCGATGCCCTCGCCGTCCATGACGATCTGCAGCGCCTTGGCCACGTTCTCGTAATTGTAGAGCGGCTCGCCCATGCCCATCATGACGATGTTGGAGATCATCCGCCCGCCCTTCGGGCTCGGCCATTCGCGTAATGCGTCACGAGCTATGAGCACCTGGCCGACGATCTCGGCGGCGGCGAGATTGCGCACCAGTTTCTGCGTGCCGGTATGGCAGAAGGTGCAGGTGAGGGTGCAGCCGACCTGGGAGGAGACGCAGAGCGCGCCGCGGTCGCGCTCGGGGATATGCACGCATTCCGCCTCCTCGCCGTCGGCGAAGCGCAGCAGCCATTTGCGCGTGCCGTCGAAGCTCTGCAGCGCGCGCACCGGCTCAGGCCGGCCGATGACGAACTTGTCGTCGAGCCGGGCGCGCCAGTCCTTGGAGATCGAGGTCATTTCAGCGAAGCTCCGCGCGCCGCGGTAATAGAGCCAGTGCCAGAGCTGGCTCGCGCGCATCTTCACCTGCGCCGGATTTTCGCCGGCGTCGCCGAGCGCCGCGGCCAGTTCGGCGCGGGTCAGGCCGACCAGATCGACCCTTCCGTCCGGCCCGGCGAGCGCCGCCGGCGGCGGCAACGGCACGGCCTCCGGCACCAGCACGCCCGGGCCGGCAGGGTTCACTTGCAGGCGCTCCAGATAGCCTTGAGCGCGGCGCCGACGCCGTTCAGCGAATAGGTGTCGGTGGTGGCGGAGCCCTTGTCCGAGGTGCCCTTGACGACCGCCTTCTGGCCTTTCTCCAGGGCGGCGACGACGGCATCGTCCTTGCCCTCGGCGGCGAAGGCGCTGTCGAGATAGCCCGGCTTGTCGAAGGTCACCAGGTCGAAACGTTCCTTCTCCACGGCGAGCTCGACCTTGGATCCCTTCTTGTAGTTGTAGCCGCCGTTGACGTTGATCTCGCCCTTGCCCTTGTCGCCCTGCTTGTGGCTGACCAGGATGGAGACCTCGCCGCGCTTGGCGCCCTTCGGCTCCATGCTCTTCGGATGGCTGACGATATAGCAGGTCTTGGCCTTGCCTTCGTTCAGCGTATAGGCGCTCCAGTCGCCGAAGGTGCCGATCGGTTTCGGCGTCGGGGCGGCCCAGCCGACCGACGGCATGGCGATGACGAAAAGGGCGGCACCGGCAAAGGCGAAGAACCCGGCCGGCGGGAAGCGACGGGTGTTTTGCATGGCGCGACCATAGCCACCGATTGCGGCAATTTCCAGCCCGGCCGGCGCTGCGACAATCTGCCCGCGGCTTGCCGACCCCGCCGGCTTTCCCTAAGAATTCGCCATGACTTCGACCGGGCCGGGCAGCGCCGACCTCGAGCGGGCGGCGTTTGCCGATCTGGTGCAGGCCATCGCCGAACGGCAGGACCGGGCGGCCTTCGGCGCGCTGTTCGCCCATTTCGCGCCGCGGGTGAAGGGCTATCTCATCCGTATCGGCGCCGATGCGGCCCAGGCCGAGGAACTGACCCAGGAGGCCATGCTCGCGGTCTGGCGCAAGGCGGCGAGCTTCGACCGCCGGCAATCCTCGGTCGCCACCTGGGTCTTCACCATCGCCCGCAACAAGCGCATCGACGGGCTGCGGCGCGACCGGCGGCCCGAGCTGGACCCGGCCGACCCGATGCTGGTGCCGGCCCCGCCGGCGCAGGCCGACGCGCTCTATGCCCTCGCCCAGAGCGAGGCGCGCATCAAGGCGGCCGTCGCCGCGCTGCCGGCCGAGCAGCGCGACCTGCTCGAACTCGCCTTCTACGAGGACCGCTCGCACCGCGACATCGCCGCGCTGCGCGGCCTGCCGCTCGGCACCGTGAAGTCGCGGCTCCGGCTCGCCCTCGGGCGGTTGCGCAAGGCCATCGGCGAGACTGAATGAATTTTAATTCATTTCTTCATGCGCCGCCGGAATGGCCCGCCATGAATATGATTTTCCGGGGGAATCGGCTCGGCGCGTTGCGACAGCGGGCGCTCGGCGAAGCGGCCGAGGGTGAGCAGGCGGTCGTACATGACGATGGCCCCGGCGCTTGCCAGGTTGATGCAGAAGCCGGTCGGGATCCTGACCAGGTGGTCGCAGCGCGCGGTCAGCGCCGGCGACAGGGCGCCGCGCTCCGG
>DATKQA010000751.1:0-4968 GCA_035523835.1 Candidatus Sulfotelmatobacter sp. | reverse complement strand
CGTGCCTTCCGGCGAGATGTGCAGGTCCTCCATGGTGACCAGCTCGGTGATCGAGAAGCAGTCGTGCACCTCGATCATGCTGAGTTCCTTGCGCGGATCGCTGATGCCGGCTTCCTGATAGGCCTTGGTCGAGGCGATGCGGGTGGTGGCGAAATAGCTGCCGTCCCAGGAATTGTGCTGCGCCTCGACGCCGTTGGAGACGGCGAGCTGCAGCGCCTTGACCGAAACCAGGTCCTTCTTGCCGAGGCTCTTGGCGATCTCCGGCGTGGTGACGATGGCGCAGGCGGCGCCGTCGCTGACGCCGCAGCAGTCGAACAGGCCGAGCGGCTCGGCCACCATCGGCGCGTTCAGCACCGTGTCCATGGTGACCTTGTTGCGCAGATGCGCCTTCGGGTTCTTGGCGCCGTTGTCGTGGCTCTTCACCGAGACATGCGCCATGGCCTGCTTGAGATCGTTCGGCGCGACATTGTGCTTGGCGCGATAGGCGGCGGCGAGCTGGGCGAAGGAGCCCGGCGCCGAGGCGTTGGCCCAGAACATGGAGTTGAGCACGCCGCGGCCGCGTTGCGGCAGGCCGCCGTAGCCGGTGTCCTTCAGCTTCTCGACGCCGAGCGCGAGCGCGATGTCGGCGGCGCCGGAGGCGACCGCATAGACCGCGCCGCGGAAGGCTTCCGAGCCGGAGGCGCAGTAGTTCTCGACCCGCGTCACCGGGATATAGGGCAGGCGGAGCGCGATGGCGAGCGGCACGCCGGACTTGCCGACATGCACTTCCTCGATCGCGGTGGCGAGCCAGGCGGCGTCGATCTGGCTCTTCTCGATGCCGGCATCGGTGATCGCCTCCTCGAAGGCTTCCACCATCAGGTCGTCGGCTTCCTTGTCCCAGCGTTCGCCGAACTTCGAGCAACCCATGCCGAGAATGGCGACCTTGTCCTTAATGCCCTTGGCCATCGTTCAAGCCTCCTTCGAGCTGGCGGCAGCCGGTGCCGCTTTCCAGAAATATTTGGTGAAGCCGCGCTGCTGATCATACTCCTTGATGCGGAACACCATGCGCATCGGCATACCCACCTGAATGCCGCCGACATCGACATCGGCGAAGTCGATCATCATACGCCCGCCCTCGGCGAACTGCACCATGCCATAGTGCGCCGGCGGATCGGGCGAATAGGTCAGGAGATCGGCGGTATAGGAATTGACCTGCCCGGCCATGTCGGCGAAGGGATGGTCCTCCTGGCTGTGCATGGCGTTGCAGTTCGGGTTCACGCAGATGTTGGACTTGGGATATTGCACCGTGCCGCACTTGCTGCACTTGCCGCCGATCAGCCCGGTCAGCATGTCGCGCTTGCGGTAGAGCGTGGAGAGCGCGGTCTGCTTGTCGAGCTCGGCGCGCAGGCCCTTCTCGGTGGTGACCAGGTTGTTGAAGCTCAGGTACTTGTTGTAGTTGGTCTCCGGCTTGCGCTTGGCCAGGCTGCCGACGATGCCGGCGCGCGGCGCGAGCTTGGTCAGCGCCGGCGTCGCCTCGAACACCATGACGTCGCAGCCCTGGCCGAAGCCGACCACCATGATCTTGTCGCCGGGCTTGGCCTCCTGCAGCGCATGCACCAGCATCACCAGCGCATGCGCCGTGCCGGTGTCGCCGCAGCGGCCGTCGAGGTTGTCGCGCACGGCGCTCTCGGCGATGCCGAGCTTCTTCGCCGTGGCGACGGCGACGCCGCGGAGCGTGACCGGCATGCAGAAATGCGCGATGTCGCCCGCCTTGAGCTTCAGCTTCTCCAGCGCCGCGGCGATCACCGGCGGCACGATCTTGTTGTAGCCCTCGTCGCGGATCCAGCGCTCTTCCCAGGCATAGTCGAAATCGACGCCGTGGCCGCGATAGTGGTCGACGAAGTCCACCGCCTCCGACTGGCTGCCGACGAACTTCGCCACCGGGTCCTTGTCGCCGAGCAGCAGTGCCACGGCGCCGTCGCCATAGAGCAGTTCCTGCTGGCTCGCCGCTTTGGTGCGGCGCTTCTCGCCGGCGAGATAGAGAAGCTGCCCGCCGCCGGCGCCGGCGGTGCGCAGCGCCGCGATCAGGCCGGAGGTGCCGGCGCGCTGCGAGGCGCTGACGTCGAGGGTGTTGAGGTCGGAGCCGAGGTTCAAGGCCTCGGCGGCGACGCCGCTGTTCAGCCGGTCGTCGAAGGGGAAGGTGGTGGAGGCGAAATAGACCGCGGCGATCTTGCTGCGGTCCTGGCCGATCAGGCAGTCGCGCGCCGCCTCGACCGCCATGGTGAGGCTGTCCTCGTCCCAGTTGCAGATGGCGCGTTCCGCCTTGGCATAGGCCTTCAGCGCCGAATTCTGCCAGCCGTTCGCATCCACGATCGACTTGCGGCTGAGCCTGAGACGGGGGATGTAGCCGCCAAAGGAAACGATACCGACCATGCTCGACACTCCATCAGGGATGAGCCCGCGGGGAGACTTTACGACTCCGAACGCCCGGCGCAAAGCCGGGGCCGCGACGGCAAAATTCTACGATGCGCCGGCGTGGTTTGTAAGCCAAGCCGTTGCCGGCGCATGGCGGAATCGAGCATGCGCGGAGCGGAGCGTCAACATGGTTTTTCGAACGATGTTTAGAATTGCACGCGGCCGGACCGGGGCCGGGCCGAGCGCCGCCGGCAGAAAGGCCTTTGACGAAATATTCTAAATATGATTAGAATTGTCCCGCAGCCGATCGAACGCGGGAGCAGCGACATGCATGTGGGCTTGGGACTGAGCTTCCAGAACCTGATCCAGGGCCAGACCGACACCCAGGTCTACCGGCACGAGCTCGAGCTCGCGGCGCGGGCCGAGGCCGTCGGCTTCGATTCGGTCTGGACGCCCGAGCATCACTTCACCGACTACATGATGACGCCGAACGTGCCGCAGTTCCTCGCCTGGGTCGCCGGCCGCACCAGCCGGGTCAAGCTCGGCACCATGGTCACCGTGCTGCCCTGGCACGACCCGCTGCGCGTGGCGGAAAACTTCTGCCTGCTCGACCATCTCTCGGAGGGACGCGCCATCCTCGGCATCGGCCGCGGCCTCGGCCGGGTCGAATTCGAGGCCTTCCGCACGCCGATGGCGGAGTCGCGCCGCCGCTTCGTCGAATATACCGAGGCCATCCTGAACGGGCTGGAGAGCGGCGTCATGGAATACGACGGCGCGCTCTACCAGCAGCCGCGCGCCCGCGTCCGCCCGGGGCCCTACGCGAGCTTCAAGGGCCGCACCTACGCCTCGGCCATCTCGCCCTTTTCCATCGACCTGATGGCCAGGCTCGGCGTCGGCCTCATGGTCATCGCGCAAAAGCCGTGGGAGATGGTGAAGACCGAGCTCGACGGCTATCGCGACCGCTATCGCGCGATCAACGGCCGTCCGGCGCCGAAGCCGATCCTCAACATGTTCGTCGCCGTGCACGAGAACCCGGCCGAGGCGCAGCGCATGCGCGAGGTCTATCTGCAGCGCTACGCCCGCTCGACGGTCGAGCATTACGAGTTCGGCAACGTCGCCTTCGCCGAGATCGAGGGCTATGAATATTACGCCGGGCTGGCGCGCAACATCGCCAAGCACGGGCTGGAGAAGTTCAACGGCTTCCTGGCCGACCTGCAGGTCTGGGGCACGCCCGGCGAGGTGGCGGAGAAGCTGATCAAATACGTCGACTATCTCGATGCCGGCGCGCTCCTGGTCATGCTCGGCTACGGCGGCATGCCGGCCGAGGTGGCGCGCGACAACTACAACCTGTTCGTCTCGTCGGTGCTGCCGAAGCTGAAGGCGCACGACGTCGGCGGCGACATGGGCGTGCGCTATGCCGGCGAGCCGGCGCACGCGGCGGAGTGAAAGGGCGGCGAAATTCGCCCGCCGCTCCGGCATAATGCGGCCTGCCGGCAGGGAGCGGCGCCATGACCTGTGACTATGCCAGTCTGATCCGCGACGACCGGGTGCACGGCAGCCTCTATGTCGATCCCGGCGTCTTCGCCGACGAGATGGACCGCATCTTCCGCTACGGCTGGGTCTTCGTCGGCCACGAATCGGAAATCGCCGCGCCCGGCCAGTGGGTGACGCGCCGCCTCGGCCTGGAGCCGGTCATCATGGCGCGCGACGGCGAAGGGCGGGTGCAGGTGCTGGCCAACCGCTGCGCGCATCGCGGCAACAGCCTGTGCTGGCGCGAGCACGGCAGCGCCCGGTTCTTCCAATGCACCTATCACGGCTGGAGCTTCGCGCTCGACGGCAGCTTCCGCGCCGCACCGCACCGCGCCGGCCAGGATCGCGAGCGGGCCGCGCTCGGCCTCAACCGCGCCGGCCAGGTCGACAGCCATCGCGGCTTCGTCTTCGCCGACATGGCGGGCGAGGCCGGGCCGCTCGCCGACCATCTCGGCGCCGGCGGCCGCGACCTGCTCGACCGGCTGTGCGATCTCTCGCCGACCGGCCGGCTCGACCTCAGCGCCGGCTGGATCGGGCACCGCATCGAATCCAACTGGAAGATGTGGCCGGAGAGCGACAACGACGGCTATCACTTCGACTTCGTGCATGCCTCCATGCTGAAGGCGGCGCCCGACAGCTACTACCAGGAAACGGTGGTCGGCAGCGAAACGGCCAACAGCTCGCGCACCGTCGATCTCGGCGGTGGGCATTTCGAGCTCGACATGCGTGCCAGCTATCGCAGCGAACTGTCCTGGCTCGGCGTCCGGCGCGAGCGGGTCGCGGCCTATTGCGACGCCATGGTCGGCCGCTACGGCGAGGCGCGCGCCAGGCAGCTTGCCTGGGACGGGCCGCCGCATGCCTTCATCTTCCCGAACCTCTTCCTCGGCGAATTGAACCTCGCCATCATCGAGCCGCTCGGCCCGGCGGCGACGGTGCATCATCACACCGCCGTGCAGTTCGAGGGCGTCGAGCCGGCGTTCAACCAGCGCATCCTGCGCCAGTCGGAGGCGGCGCTCGGCCCGGCGAGCTTCATCGTGCCCGATG
>DATKQA010000750.1:0-2599 GCA_035523835.1 Candidatus Sulfotelmatobacter sp. | reverse complement strand
CGGCACGCAAGCGCTGCGGGGCGAGGATGTAGGCGAGCTCGCCGTCCTGGTACTTGATCAGCGCGATGAAGGCGGTGCGGTTGGGGTCGTATTCGAGCCGCTCCACCGTTGCGGGTACGTCGAACTTGCGGCGCCGGAAGTCGATGAAGCGGTACGAGCGCTTGTGGCCGCCGCCGCGGAAGCGGCTGGTGATGTGGCCGTGCTGGTTGCGGCCGCCGGAGGACGATTTGCCCTCCGTTAGCCCCTTTACCGGCGCGCCCTTCCACAGCTCGGCGCGATCGATGAGGATCGTGCCGCGGAGCGACGGAGTGACGGGATTGAAGTTGCGGAGCGGCATCGTCAGGCGATCCGGTTGGAGAGGTCGATGGACTGGCCGGGCGCGAGGCGGACGTACGCCTTCTTCACGTCCGAGCGGCGGCCGGGGCGGCCGCGGAAACGCTTCTGCTTGCCCTTGGTGACGAGCGTGTTCACCGCGACGACCTTCACGTTGAACAGGCCCTCGACGGCGGCCTTGATTTCGGGCTTGGTCGCTGACATGGCGACGCGGAAGACGTTCTGGCCGGCGGTGCTCATGTTGGTCGCCTTTTCGGTGACGACCGGGCCGCGGATGATGTTGTACATCGCCTCGCGCGAGAGTTTCTTCTCGCGCTTCGCTGGCGCGGTGGTTTCGCTCATGCCAGGCGCTCCTTGAGGCCTTCGAGGCCGGCGGTGGTGATCGCCAGCACGTCGTGGGCGAGGATGTCGAGCACGTTGGCGCCGATCGTCGGCAGCACGTCGAGGCCGACGATGTTGCGGCTGGCGCGCAGGAAGGTCCCGTCGACGGATTTGTCGACGATCAGCGCGGAGTTCCAGCCCAACGTCTTCAGCTTCGCTGCGAGCTCTTTCGTCTTGGTCGCGCCGTTGGCGGCATCGAGCACCACGAGCTTGCCTTCTGCCTGCTTCTGCGAGAGCGCGGAAATCAGGCCGAGGCGGCGGACTTTCTTCGGCAGATCGTAGGCGTGCGAGCGCACGACGGGGCCGTGCACCACGCCGCCGGTACGGAACTGCGGCGAGCGCAGGCTGCCCTGGCGGGCGTTGCCGGTGCCCTTCTGGCGATAGGGCTTCTTCGTGGTGCCCTGCACCTCGCTCATGCCCTTGGCCTTGTGCGTGCCGGCGCGGCGCTTCGCCTGCTGCCAGTGCACCACGCGGGCCATGATGTCGGCGCGCGGCTCGACGGCGAAAATCTCGTCGGGCAGCTCGGCCGTGCCGGCGCTGCCGTTGTCGAGGGTCCTGATCTCGATCTGCATCCCCGTCGCCCTCAGCCCCCTCGTCCTCAGCCCTGCGCCGCCGGCGCCGCGGCCTCGACCAGGCCGGCCGGATAGGGTGCCGCCTCGGGGCGGCGGCGCTTGATCGCGTCGCGCACCCGCACGAAGCCGCCGGCCGCGCCCGGTACCGCGCCGCGCAGCATCAACAGACCGCGCTCGGCATCGACCGCCGCCACTTCGAGATTGAGCGTGGTCACCCGCTCGACCCCGAGATGCCCGGCCATTTTCTTGTTCTTGAAGGTCTTGCCCGGATCCTGCCGGTTGCCCGTCGAACCGTGGCTGCGATGGCTGATCGAGACGCCGTGGCTTGCCTCGAGGCCGCTGAAATTCCAGCGCTTCATCGCCCCGGCGAAGCCCTTGCCCTTGCTGAGGGCGCAGACATCGACCTTCTGCCCGACGACGAAATGTGCCGCCGACAGCGTCGCCCCCGGCGCCAGCACCGCGTCGGCATCGACGCGGAACTCCGTCAGGCGCTGCTTCGGCTCCACCTTGGCGCGGGCAAAGTGGCCGCGATTCGGCTTGCTGACCCGCGCCGGCTTGGCCCGGCCCCAGCCGAGCTGCACCGCCGTGTAGCCGTCACTCTCCGCCGTGCGCGCGGCCACCACCTGCACCGCGTCGAGATGCAGCACGGTGACCGGCACATGGGTGCCGTCCTCTTTGAACAGCCGGGTCATCCCCAGCTTCTTCGCCAGCAATCCGGTACGCATCGTCGATCGGTCCCCTCGGCCCCGGCAAGTCCCGCCTCAGAGCTTGATCTCGACATCGACGCCGGCGGCGAGGTCGAGCTTCATCAGCGCGTCCACGGTCTGCGGCGTCGGCTCCACGATGTCGAGCAGCCGGCGATGCGTGCGGATCTCGAACTGCTCGCGGCTCTTCTTGTCCACATGCGGCGAGCGGTTCACCGTGAACCGCTCGATATGCGTCGGCAGCGGGATAGGGCCCCGAACCCGCGCACCCGTGCGCTTCGCCGTGTTCACGATCTCCTTCGTGCTGTTGTCGAGCACGCGGTGATCGTATGCCTTCAGGCGAATGCGGATGTTCTGGTTGTCCATCGCTCTGTCTTTCGGGTTCGCGCCGCCGTGTCCCCGCACCTATGCGGTGATCTTGGCCACCACGCCGGCACCGACCGTCCGGCCGCCCTCGCGGATCGCAAATCGCAGCCCCTCATCCATGGCGATCGGCGCGATCAGCTCGACATCCATCGAGACGTTGTCGCCCGGCATCACCATCTCCGTCCCCTCCGGCAACTGCACGACGCCGGTGACGTCGGTGGTGCGGAAGTAGAATTGCGGCCG
>DATKQA010000749.1:0-4561 GCA_035523835.1 Candidatus Sulfotelmatobacter sp. | reverse complement strand
GGAAGTTATCTGCCGTCGTTCGCACTGGGGCCGGAACCGGGGCGAGGCTTCGAGGAAGCTGATCGAAGGATGCCGCTGCCGCGGGTCATATCGCCGTCTGCATCGACTGCCGTCGCCGACGATGCCGGCCGCCTGCGCCGGAGCAACCGGCGCGTCGCCCATGCGGTGCTGGCCTTCACCGTGGCGGTCACGCTCGGTGCGCTGATCGGCGTGTGGTTCGAGCTGGCCGATCATCGCCAGGACGCGATCGAACATGCCGCGCGCGATTCCGGCAGCCTGGCCCGCGTCATCGACGAGGACATGACCCGCGCCGTCCAGGTGGTCGATCTGTCGCTGCAGGGCGTGGTCGAGCGGCGCAGGCGCGAGCTGATCGGACCGCAGGGGCCGGGCGGCAGCCTGAGCGACACCTATCTCGCCGGCAAGGTGGCGCAGGTGCCCTATATCGCCGCGCTGATCGCGGTCGATGAACATGGCACGATCATCGCCGGCACGGATCCCTCGCTCGACGACATCGATTTCGGGCGCGAGCCGTTCTTCCGCTTTCATCGCGACGACAGCCACGGCGCCGACCTGCGCATCGGCGCGCCGCGCCGCTACGGCGCAAGCTGGCTGGCTACCCTGAGCCGCGCTTTCGTCAAGCCGGACGGCAGCTTCGGCGGCGCCGTCGTGGCATTGATCGATCCCGAGTATTTCGAGCAGGACTTCCGCAACATCGACATCGGCAAGAACGGCAGCGTCGCCCTGTTCCTGCGCGATGGCACGCTGTTCGCGCATTGGCCGCATATCCCCTTCGAGCGCGGCTCGGCCATGCGCGAGCAGCTCAGCTTCCCGCGCTATCTGGCGCGTGCCGAGCGGGGCATTTTCGAGCAGGCCAGCATCTTCGACCACATCACCCGCGTGTTCAGCTATCGGGCGATCCAGGGCCTGCCGCTCGTGGTGGTCGCCGGCGTGGCGGAAGACGCAATCTTCGCCGACTGGTGGCGCAGCCTGCAGATCTACGGCGCCCTGGTGCTGGCGCTGGTCGGCGTCGCCGGCAGCCTGTGCTACCTGGTGTTGCGCGAGCTGCGGCGCGGCGAAGACCTGACCGGCAAGCTTGCGTCCAGCGAGGCGGCGTTCCGCGACAAGTCGACCATCCTGGAAGCGACGCTCGAGCACATGGACCAGGGCATCTACCTGGTCACCGGCGAGGGCAACCTGATCGCGCACAACCGGCGCTACGAGGAGCTGTTCGGCTTCGCCTTCGACAATGCGACGCCGATCCCGATCGAGCGGTTCGTCGCCATGCTCAGGGAAAACGGGTTGATCCACACCGACGCCGACGCGGCGGAACTGGCGGAATATTACCAGCGGGCCGCCGCCGGCGAATTCCTCGCCTGGGAACGGCCGCACGGCCACGGCAATACCGTCGAGCTGCGCGCCAACCCGGTGCCGGGCGGCGGCTTCGTCGTCACCGCCACCGACATCACCGAGCGCAAGCGCTCGGAGGGCGCGCTCCGCCACCTGGTCGAGGAAGCGCAGGAAGCGAGCCGCGCCAAATCCAACTTCCTGGCCAACATGAGCCACGAGCTGCGCACGCCGCTCAATGCCATCATCGGCTTCTCCGAGGTCATCTCGACCGAGATGTTCGGCCCGGTCAGCAATTCGCGCTACATGGAATATGCGAATTTCATCAACGAGAGCGGCAACCACCTGCTGCGCCTGATCAACGACATCCTCGACCTGTCCAAGGCCGAATCCGGCAAGCTTGACCTGAACGACGAGAACCTCGACATCGCCGGCGTGGTGCAGCACAGCATCCTGTTCATCACCCAGCAGGCCGCCGCCGGCGGCATCACCGTGGCGACCCGGCTGCCGGCCGACCTGCCGCGGCTGCAGGCCGACGCGATGAAGCTGCAGCAGATGCTGATCAACCTCTTGTCGAACGCGGTGAAGTTCAGCCTGCCCGGCAGCGAGGTGCTGCTCTCGGCCGCGGTCGAGCCCGACGGCATGCTGGCCCTTGCGGTGAGCGACAGCGGCATCGGCATCGCCAAGGCCGACATCCCGAAGGTGCTGGAGCCGTTCCGCCAGGTCGACAGCGCGCTGTCGCGCAAGTTCCAGGGCACCGGTCTCGGCCTGTCGCTGACCAAGCGGCTGATCGAACTGCACGGCGGCACGCTGGCCATCGAGAGCGAGCTCGGCAAGGGCACGACCGTAACCATCCGCTTCCCGGCCCGGCGTGTCCTCTGCGTTGCCGTCCTGCCGGAAATGAAGCTCAACGCCGTCGGCTGAGGTGCGCCGGCGGCCTGCCGCAAAAGCCGGCAGACTGCCGCGGAACATAGCGCTGCTAAACGATTGCTTAACGGTCGGCTGGCACAATCGCCGACGATGGCGAGGTCGGCCGGGGGGCCGCCGCGCCGGTTCGCTGCACCCGTTGCAGGCGAGCGGACCGGAGACGGCAGCCGATCCCGACCGTGTGTGTCAGCCGACGAGAGCGCGCCATGGGCCTGTTTCTCAAGTCGATCGCCGGTTTGAGCGTGCTGGTGCTCATTCTGCTCTGGCTGAACGCGCACCCCTATCACGCCAACCCGTTCGGCAAGCCGGCGGCGCCGTCGGAGCGGGGGACCGACTGGTCGGGCTGGCAGTGACGGGCGGCGCGGCTATTTGAACAGGACGAAGTACACGACGTAGAGCCAGCTCAGGACGCCGTGAATGATGGCCCAGATGACCGAATGATTGTTGGCATAGGAAATCGCGATGGCGAGCGCGCTGCCGAAGCCGAAGCCTTCGCGGATGGTCACATTGGTCACGCTGGTCATGACGTCGCTCCCGATGGTTGCGGTTGCCGGTGTGCGTACAGGTTTGCGGCTGCCAGTTTCATCCGACATGGGGCAAAGGGAAATGCCGATCTCGCGTCGGCGCGATGAAGGAACGAGAAGTGTCATGACAGGACCGGCGCATCGGAAAGGGGCCGCGGCATGAGCGGATGGATGAAGGCACATATCGGGACGCGCATCTATTGCGTCGTCGGCCTGCTGTCGCTTTTCGCCGCCGCGATCGGCTGGATCGGCTACGACGCCATGCGCGCCTACGACGCGCAGGTCCATGCCATCACCAAGGCGTCTGAGCGCGCCGTGATCGGCGAGCGGCTGAACGGCCTGGTGCTCGCGGTGGTGATGGATTCGCGCGGCGTCTACATGGCGCGCGACCTGAAGGAAGTGAACAAGTTCGGCGAGCCCCTGCTGAAGAACCTGACCCGCATGCGCGCGACCATGGCGGAGTGGCGTGCGCTGATGCCGCCGGAACGGCGGCACGAGCTGGACGGCGCCGACGCCAACGTGGAGAAGTTCATCGAGTTCCGCACCGAGCTGGTGCGGCTCGGCCGCACGGTCGGCAATCCGACGGCGCGCGAATACGGCGACAACGACGCCAACCGCGCCAACCGCCAGGCGCTGAACAAGGAGCTGGAGCAGCTTGCCGACAGCAACAACAAGGAAATCGCCACCCGCAACGCCACGCTTGCCAGCTACTACGACGGCCGCCGGCTGACCCTCCTGTTGGCAACCGTGCTCGGCATCGCCATCAGCGTCAGCCTGTCGGTCTTCGTCGTGGTCGGCACCATCGTCCGCCCGCTGACGCGCCTGCGCGACACCATGGCGGCCCTGGCGCGCGGCGACAAGGCGGTGGCCATTCCTTTCGCCGACCGCGCCGACGAGATCGGCGAAATGGCGAAGACCGTGCAGGTGTTCAAGGACACGGCGGTGGCGGCCGACCGGCTGGCGGCCGAGCAGGAGAAGCTGCGCGCCGAGCAGCGGGCGGCGGAAGCGGCCCATGCGGCGGAACAGGAAGCGGCGCGGCGCGAGCGGGAGGCGGAAGCCGCACGCCGGCGGCGCCAGGAGGAAGAGCGTCAGGCCGCCGCGGAAGCCGAGCGCGAAGGCCGGCTGGCGGCGGAGCAGGCGCGGCTCGACCGGCTCGGCGAGCTGATGCGCGAGTTCGACCGGCGCGTCTCCACCATGCTGGGCTCGGTCGCCGCGGCGGCGAACGAAATGCACGGCACCGCCGGCTCGATGGCGAGCACGGCGGACGCCACCGGGCAGCGTGCCGGCGCGGTCTCGGCGGCGACGACGCGGGCGACGCAGAACGTGCAGAGCGTGGCCACCGCCGCGGAGGAGCTTTCCGCCTCGATCACCGAGATCGGCCGCCAGGTGGCGCAATCGACCAATATCACCGAGCGTGCGGTGCGCGAGGCCGGCAAGACCAACGAGACGGTGCAGACCCTGGCCGCGGCCGCCGACCGCATCGGCCAGGTCGTCGAGCTGATCAACAAGATCGCCGGGCAGACCAACCTCTTGGCGCTCAACGCCACCATCGAGGCGGCGCGCGCCGGCGCCGCCGGCAAGGGCTTCGCCGTGGTGGCGCACGAGATCAAGGAACTGGCGCACCAGACCGCCGAGGCCACCGAGGACATCAAGGCCAAGGTGGATGGCATTCAGTCCTCGACCAGCGGAACGCTTGAGGACCTGGGCCGCATCTCTCAGGTCATCGGCCAGGTCAGCGAGATCGTCAACACCATCGCCTCGGCCAT
>DATKQA010000748.1:0-4495 GCA_035523835.1 Candidatus Sulfotelmatobacter sp. | reverse complement strand
TGGGGTTGCAACGCTGTCAAGGCTGCGGCCTTCGGCCGCACCGCGCGAAGCGCGGCTCTGGCCTTGACAGCGTTGCAACCCCATGGCGCGGGCTCGAGGTGCGCTCGACGGTGTCGAGCGCGCATCATGCGCGCCCGGCGCGTGTCGGAAGAGGAGGTCAGATGGCAGGCGCGGTTCTGATCACGGGCGCTGGCATCGGCATCGGCCGCGCGACCGCCCTTGCCTTCGGCCGCGCGGGTTACCGCGTCGTCGCGACCGACGTGCTGGCGGACGAGGGCCAGGCGGTGGCCGAGCAGGTGCGCGCTGCCGGCGGCGAGGCGGAGTTCCATCCGCTCGACGTGCGCTCCACCCCGGCGGCGGAAGCGCTGGTACAGGACGTGACGGCGCGGCTCGGCGCGCTCGACTGCATCGTCGCCAATGCCGGCATCGCCCACAAGGTGCCGCTGCCCGAATTGTCCGACGAGAAATGGGACCACACGTTCGAGATCGACCTCAAGGGCATGGTGCGGGTGATCCGCCCGGCGCTGCCCGGCATGCGGGCGCGCGGCAGCGGCGCCATCATCTGCATCTCCTCGATCATGGGCATCGCCTATGGCTGGGATGAGCACGTGCACTACTCGTCCGCGAAGGCCGGCGTGGTCGGGCTGGTGCGCGGCCTGGCGGTGGAACTGGCACGCGCCGGCATCCGCGTGAACGGCATCGCGCCCGGCTATATCCGCACCGCGCAACTGCTCTCGCCGCAACACTCGCTCGGCCCCGCCGGCGCGGAAGCCGCGGCCGGCTTCATCCCAATGGGCCGGCTCGGCGAGCCGGAGGACATCGCCGACGTCATCCTGTTCCTCGCCTCGCCCGCTGCCCGCTACATGACCGGCCAGGTCGTGGTCGTCGATGGCGGGCTGCGGGTAGGCCGGTACTGACGCACGAGATCGCAACGACAACAGCACCAGGGGTGGTTACGATGATCGATCGAATGGAACTCGGGCGGCGCAGCCTGCTGAAGCGGACAACCGGCATGGTCGCGCTCGCCATGGGCGCGGGCACGCCCTTCCTGAACTCCCGCCGCGCCTACGCCGCGGCGCAGAGCCTCGCGAACGAGCAGCTTCGCACCATCGGCCTCTCGGTCACGGTGCAGGACCGCATCCTCGCCGACTTCAAGAAGCGCTCCGGCGTCGGCTCGACCACCGGCACGGCCGCGACCTACCCCGATGCGCAGACCAAGATCCTGTCCGGCTCCCGGGACTACGATTGCTGGGAAATCATCGCCGAGCGCCTGCCGGCGGTGATCCAGACCAACAATGTCGATCCCATCCCGGTTTCCGCGGTGCCGAACTGGGCGAACATCCGCGATACCTTCACCAAGGTAAACCCGAAATGGCCGGAGAAGGCGCAGATCGTCGGCCAGATCTGGAAGGATGCCGCGCATACCGAGCTATGGATGGTGCCGGCCGTCTACAACTACGACTCGATCGGGTACAATCCGGACGTGCTGACCGCCGAGGAGGCCAACACCTGGACGGCGATCTTCGACAAGAAGTGGAAAGGCCGCTCCGGGCTCAACACCGATCCGCTGATCGCCTTCGGCCAGGCGATCATGGCGATGAACACGCTCGGGCTGATGGATGAGAAGAACCCCGGCAATCCGAACGTCAAGGAGATCGATGAGGCCTCGAAGTTCCTCGTCTCGAAGAAGAAGGACGGGCAGTTCCGTGCGCTTTGGGGTGATTTCGGTGAGCTCGTCAACCTGCTCGCTTCCGGCGAGATGGTGGTCTGCGACGCCTGGCAGCCGGCGGTGATGGCGGTCAAGGCGCAGGGCAAGCCGTGCAAATACGCCGTGCCGAAGGAAGGCTACCGCGCCTGGGCGATCGGCCCGTCGCTGATCGCGAGCTCGCCGGACAAGGACGCCGTGTACGCCTATGCCGATTACTGGCTGTCCGGGCCGCCCGGCATCACGGTCTCCGAGCAGGGCTACTACTCGCCGACCACGAATATCGAGAAGGTGATGGATCCGAACAAATACGCCTTCTGGTATCTCGGCAAGCCGTGGGTCGGCCCGGCCGAACGTGGCATCAAGCCCGGCGATCTGCGCGACGGCGGCTCGCTCGCGACGCGCGCCGCCAACGTCGCTTACTGGCATCAGTGGCCGGACGAGTACGACCACCTGATCCAGAAATGGGATGAGTTTCTGAGCGCCTGACCGCCATCGCGGGACCGGCACCGTCGGTCCCGCGTGCCCGCTCGATCACGGAGAGAGACTGCGCGGTGCAGCACGACCTGGAACTGGCCGGCGTCGGCAAGGTCTACGACAACGGCACGCCGGCCGTCATCGATTTCAACCTGCGCGTCGAGAAGGGCGAGTTCGTCGCGTTTCTCGGCCCGTCCGGCTGCGGCAAGACCACGACGCTGCGCATGGTCGCCGGGTTCGAGACGATCACCGAAGGCGACGTCCTGATCCGCGGCCGCCGCGTCAACGACCTGCCGCCGGAGCGGCGGCCGACGTCGATGATCTTCCAGAACTACGCGCTGTTCCCGCACATGTCGGTCAGGCGCAACGTCGCCTTCGGTCTCGAGGTCAAGCGCATGCCGAAGGCGGAGCGCGAGGCCAAGGTCGAGCGCATCCTGGACAAGCTCGGCCTCGCCGACGTCGCCGACCAGCGCACCGACCGGCTGTCCGGCGGCCAGCGCCAGCGCATCGCACTGGCCCGCGGCCTGGTGGTCGAGCCCGACATCTTGCTGCTGGACGAGCCGCTCGGCGCGCTCGATGCCAATCTGCGCCGCGCCATCCAGGCGGAACTCAAGCTGCTGCAGCGCAATCTCGGCATCACCTTCGTGTTCGTCACCCACGCGCAGTCCGAGGCCCTGACCCTGTCGGACCGGATCGTGGTGATGAACCAGGGCCGGATCGAGCAAGTCTCCTCGCCCTACGATCTCTACACCCGCCCGCGTACCGCCTTCGTCGCGCAGTTCATCGGCCGCAACACGATCTTCGACGGCGCGGTGCAGTCGGCCGATGGCGAGGCGGGCGTGCTCGCCACCCGGTTCGGCGCCTTTGCCGGCCGCCCCAATGCCGACCTGCCGCTCGGCCGGCCGGGCAAGATCGTGATCCCGTCGGAAGCCTTCGAACTCTTCCCGGCGGCCGCGTCGGGCCGCGAGACGCTCGGCTCGACCTACGGATCGAACGTGCTGCCCGGCGTGGTGGAGCGCCGCGAAATCGTCGGCCACGTCGTCCTCATGACGATCGGAATCGAATCCGGCCGCTCCGTGACGCTGGAGGGCCATGTCGACAAATACGGCCGGGACGGGCTCGCCCCGGACGACAAGGTGTGGATCGCCTGGCAGCCGCAGGAAGCGACCCTGATCGCCGGGTGAGGTGCCAGGCGCCGCCGACAGGAAAGGAAACAGCATGACCAAGGAAATCTTCTGCGGCTTCGGCATCGATGTCGACGCGGTCGCCGGCTGGCTCGGCTCCTATGGCGGCGAGGACAGTCCCGACGACATCTCGCGCGGCCTGTTCGCCGGCGAGGTCGGCAGCCTGCGCCTGCTGAAGCTGTTCGACCGCTGGGGCATCAAGACCACCTGGTTCATCCCCGGCCACTCGATCGAGACCTTCCCCGAGCAGATGCAGGCGGTCGCCGCCGCCGGGCACGAGGTCGGCATTCACGGCTACAGCCACGAGAACCCGATCGCGATGACGCCGGAGCAGGAGGAGGCGGTGCTCGACAAGTGCATCGACCTCGTGACGCAGCTCTCCGGCCGGCGCCCCACTGGCTACGTCGCACCGTGGTGGGAGTTCTCCCGCGTCTCCAACGAACTGCTGCTGAAGAAGGGGATCAAGTATGACCACTCGCTGATGCACAACGACTTCCAGCCGTACTATGTGCGCGTCGGCGACAGCTGGACCAAGATCGACTACAGCAAGCAGCCGCAGGACTGGATGGTGCCGTTAAAGCGCGGCACCGAGACCGACCTGATCGAGATCCCGGCGAGCTGGCATCTCGATGACCTGCCGCCAATGATGTTCATCAAGAAGGCGCCGAACAGCCACGGCTTCGTCAACCCGCGCGACATCGAGGATATGTGGCGCGACCAGTTCGACTGGGTGTATCGCGAATACGACTACGCGGTGTTCCCGATCACCATCCATCCGGACGTGGGCGGCCGGCCGCACGTCCTGATGATGCTGGAGCGGCTGTACACGCACATCAGTCGCCACCCGGGCGTGAAGTTCGTGACCATGAACGAGATGGCGGACGATTTCGCCCGGCGCTCGCCGCGAAAGCGATAGTGCCGTGGCGCGGGGCGACAGGGCCCCGCGCCCGCTCAGCCTGCCTGCACGCCCTCGGCGCCGATCCCGGTCTGCGCGCGGATATACTGGCTGTCGAACGCCATCGACTCGGCGATTCCGGCCTCGCTGCGGTCCAGCGCCGAGCCGATCCAGCAGCCGGCGAAGCCGAGCGGCATGGAAAGCAGCGTCGGCGACGCCCAGGGAAACACCGGC
>DATKQA010000747.1:0-2272 GCA_035523835.1 Candidatus Sulfotelmatobacter sp. | reverse complement strand
TCGCGCCCGAGGAAGCGGTGTTTCTCGACGATCTCGGCATCAACCTGAAACCGGCCAAGGCCATGGGCATGCGTACGATCAAGGTTTCAAGCGCCGCGCAAGCCATTGCCGAGCTGGAAGGCGTGCTGGGGCACAGCCTGCGTTAGGGAGGAAGTTTCAACCCTCGATCGCGGCGGCGGTAATGCGCGCGCGCCGCTCGCCGATCGCCACGTCGATCAGCCGCTGGCCGCTCTCGCCGACCAGGAACGCGATGACGACCCGATTGGCCTCGAAGGCGGCCGCCACCTCGGCTTCCGGCATGCCCAGGGCCGCGGCGATGGTGCGCACCAGGGCGTTGATGCCTTCGAAATCCGAAGCAGGCATCAGGATGCCGCCGCCAGCGCCGGCAAGGTTTCCGCCAGCAGCGCCTTCAAGGCGCCGGTGCTGAGGTCGCTCTTGCTGAGCACGCCGATGCCGCGCCCGTGCAGCGAGCCGAGCGTGCGCTGGTCCAGGCTCATCGCCGACAGCACGACCACGGGCACACCGCGGCTTGCCTGGTCGGCCGCCAGCTTGTCGAGAATGGTCAGGCCGTCCCATCCCGGCATGCGCAGATCGAGCAGGATCACATCCGGCTGCCAGTCGCGCACCCGGCCGATCCCGGCGGCGCCGTTATCGGCCCACAGGAATTCGGTCTGCCATTGCAGGCTGCCGATCAGGGCCTGCAGCAGCTTGGCGATCTTGGGATCGTCGTCGATGCAGAGCAGGCGGAGCGGCCGCCGCTGCGCGCCGGCCGGCGACAGCGCGCTCACGGCCTCGGCCAGCCGCGGCGCCTGTACCCGATGCGCGGGCAGCCGCACGGAAACCGTCGTGCCGCGGCCGACTTCGCTTTCGATGTCGATGCTGCCGCCGTGGAGCTCGACGAGCGCCTTGCACAGCGGCAGGCCGAGGCCGCTGCCCTCGTACTTGCGGCCGAATCCCGCCTCGAGCTGTACGAAGGGTTCGAGGGCGCGCGGAATATCCTTGGCCGCGATGCCGATGCCGGTATCGGCGACCGACAGGACCATGGTGCCGTCGGCCGCGAGCCCGCCGGTCAGGGTGACGCTGCCGCCGCTCGCGGTGAACTTCACCGCATTGGAGAGCAGGTTGAGCAGGATCTGCTTGATTTTCCGCGCATCGCCGAGCAGCGCCGGGAAGCTCGCCACGAGCCGCTGCTCCAGCCTGACGCCGCCGCGGTCGGCGCGCTCCTGCACCATGCGGATCGTCGCGCCCGCCACCGCCGCCACGTCGACGATGCCTTCGTCGAGGTCGAGCTTGCCGGCCTCGGCCTTAGCCACGTCGAGAATATCCTGGATGACCGCGAGCAGGTGCTGGCCGCTGTCGTGAATGTCCTTCACGTAGTCGCGGTACTGCACCGAGCCGAGCGGCCCGAACATCTCGTTCTGCATGATGTCGGAAAAGCCGATGATCGCATTCAACGGCGTGCGCAGCTCGTGGCTCATGTTGGCCAGGAACTCCGTCTTGGTCCGGTTGGCCAGCTCGGCGCTCTCGCGGGCCGAAAGCAGCCGCTCCTCGGCCGCCTTGCGCTCGGTGATATCCAGCACATAGCCGTCGAAGTGGAACTGGCCGGACTCCGGGTCGCGCACCGGCCAGGACCTC
This sequence comes from Candidatus Sulfotelmatobacter sp., assembly GCA_035523835.1. Classification (GTDB taxonomy): domain Bacteria; phylum Pseudomonadota; class Alphaproteobacteria; order Ferrovibrionales; family Ferrovibrionaceae; genus DASQHM01. Next base: position 637 of record DATKQA010000747.1, on the reverse strand, counting down.
TCCAGCAGCCACTTCTGCTCGCCGGTGACCGGATGGATGAAGCGGAACTCGGCGACGAAGCGCTCGCCGAGCTCGTTTCGCCGGCGAATCCCTTCGGCATGGCGCGCCCGGTCCTCGGGATGGATCGCCGTGCGCCAGGCCTCGACATTGGCATAGCCGCCCTCGATCACCGTCCCCACCATGGTGGCGGCATTCGAGCCGAACACGTGCACCCTGTCCTCGCCGGCGGCGTGGCGGAAGAACAGCATGTCGTAGATATTGCTGATGAAGGAACGGAAGCGGCTCTCGCTGACCCGCACCTGCTGCTCGGCACGCTTGATGGCGCTGACGTCGGTCGCCAGCAGGACGATGCCGCCATCGGCCGTGCGCTGCTCGTTGACCAGCAGCCAGCGACCGTCCGCGAGCTGCAATTCGAAGCTGCCCTTGGGATCGCGGTGGCGGGCCAGACGCTCGGCGAGAAAGGCTTCCGGTGGCTTGTCGCCCAGGACATAGACTTTGCGCTCGACGCTGATCCGGCAGATCGCGGCGAAATCGGCGCCCGGCACCAGGAAATCGCCGATCCCGGGATGCATCTCCCGGCTGCGGTGGTTGCTGAGCACGAGCCGGTCGTGCTGGTCGAAGTACATGAAGCCTTCCT
>DATKQA010000746.1:0-2157 GCA_035523835.1 Candidatus Sulfotelmatobacter sp. | reverse complement strand
AGGCCTACGGCGACTTCACCCCGGGCGTGTTCGCCGGCCTGCTCAAGCCCGACGGCCTGGTCGCCGACGTCAAGGGCATGTGGCGCCACAAGACCTTCGCCCCCAGCCTCCGCTACTGGCAGCTCTGAACCACCCTCAGTCGGCAATCTCGGCCCGCACCTCGCGGACGCCGATCATCAGGACGAAGCCCGCCGCCAGCACGACGACGATCGGCACCAGGCCGACACGCTGGCTGTGGAAGGCATTGGTCATGGCGCCGACCAGCAGGGGCACGAAGAACGCCGTCGCCTCGCCGGTCAGGGCATAGAGGCCGAAGAACTGGCCGAGCAGCGGCCTCGGCGCCAGGCGCGCCATCATCGAACGCGCCGCCGCCTGCATCGGTCCGCCGAAGATCCCGATCATGATGCCGAACAGCATGAAGATGCGCTCCGCCGTGCTGGCGAAGAGCGCGCCCTGCGCGCCGGCCGCCGGACCATCCACGGCAATGCCGAACAGCACGCTCTGTCGCGTCATCGAGAGGATGCCGGTAGTGGCGAGCAGCACGCCGATCACCGCGCCCTGCATGGTCGGCTTCGAGCCGATGCGGTCGTCGAGCCAGCCGCCGATCCAACAGCCGATGACGCCGAACACCAGGATGACGATGCCGAAGATGCCGAGGCTGGTCGTGCCCCAGCCGAAGACGCCGGCGGCATAGATGCCGCCGAAGGCGAAGACGGCGTTCAGGCCGTCGTAGGCGATCATGCGCGCCAGCAGGAAGAGCGCGATGTTGCGGTAGTGGCGGAGGCGGCGCAAGGTGGCGAGCAACTGCCCGACGCCCTGGCGCGCGGCGGCCATGCGGCCGAGGCCGGAGCGCGGCTGGTCGGGCGTGAACAGGAAGAGCGGCAGGATGAAGACCACGATCCACGCCGCCACCAGCGGTCCGACGATGCGATCGTTCTCGTGCAGCGCCTTGTCGAGGCCGAACCAGGGCTCGGCCGGCAGGCTGAAGCCGAGCAGCACGAGCATCAGCGAGACGATGCCGCCGACATAGCCGAGGCCCCAGGCGAAGCCGCTCAGGCGGCCGATGCGATCCTGGCGCACCAGGGTCGGCAGCATGGCGTTGTTGAAGACGATGGAGATTTCCGCACCGATGGTCAGGACGACGACCGCCGCCAGCGCCCAGAACCATGCTTGCGGCCCGCCGCCCGGCCGCACCCACCACAGCGCCGCACAACCGGCGATGCAGAGCACCTGAAACGCCAGGGTCCAACCCTTGCGCGGCCCGGCGGCATCGGCCACGGCGCCGAGGAACGGACTGGCCAGCGCGATGCAAAGCCCGGCGACCGATTGCGCGTCGGCCCACAGCGCCTGGCCATGCACGGGATCGCCGACCACCGCCGAGCTGAAATAGGGCGCGAAGATGAAAGTGGTGATGACGGTGAAGACCGGCTGGTTCGCCCATTTGAACAGCGCCCAGCCAAGCCGCCCGAGCCGGTTCGCCTCCGGCACTTCCGCCGCCGATTCCCCTGCCACGCCCCTCGCCCCCGCCGAAACGCCGGGATCAATTTACATCGAGGGACTTCAGATGGCGATTGGCGATGGCGAGCCGTGCCGCGTCGACGCCGCCGGCGAGCTTGTATTCGGCGATCAGTTGCGTGACGCGGTTGACCACCGACTCGTGCCCGCTCGCCCAGGACTGCAACGCCGACTGCGGCTCGGCGCCGTTGGCCCCGGCGAGCACCGAGACGACGAGCGAGCGTTGTCGCGCATCGAGATCTTCCAACGCGGCGCCGACGGCCAACCGCTGCCAATAGTCGCTGAGCTGCAGGCGCTCCGCCGTTTCGCGCAGCCAGTCGAGGCCCAGCCGATCGCCGAGCGCGAAATGCAGGCGCGCCACGGTGCCGATCTCGCGATTGGTGCGGCGCGCCGCCTCGATGATGTCGAGCGCGGCACCGAGCGGGTCGAGCAGGGCGATTTCGACGGCAAGCGATTGCGGCACGCCGACCCTGGCCAGGTTCGTTTCGGTCGCTTCCACACGCGCCAGCGCCGGCGGCGACAGCGACTGCCGGAGATCGCGCGCGAGCGCGGCGATGCGCGGTTCCGTGATCGCCACCATGGCGGCGATGTCGATCGGCCCCGGCCGCTCGCGCAGAAACCAGAGCACCGAGCGGCGCACCA
>DATKQA010000745.1:0-4661 GCA_035523835.1 Candidatus Sulfotelmatobacter sp. | reverse complement strand
CCGCTCAACGCCATCATCGGCTTCGCCGAAATTCTCCGCGACCAGATGTTCGGCCCGCTCGGCAGCGAACGCTACGTCGACTATAGCCGCCACATCCACGCCAGCGGCACGCACCTGCTCGATCTCATCAACGACGTGCTCGATCTGTCCAAGATCGAGGCCGGTCGCTTCGAGCTCGACGAGGCGCGCATCGAGCTGGCGCCGCTCCTGCACGATTGCTTCGACATGGTGCAGGCGCGGGCGCGTGCGGGCGGCGTCGCCATGGCCCTGGAACTGCCGCCGATCCTGCCGCCGCTCTGGGCCGACGATCGCGCCCTGAAGCAGGTCGTGCTCAATCTGCTGTCGAACGGAGTGAAGTTCACGCCGCCCGGCGGCCAGGTCGGCCTGTCCGTCGCCTGCGACCGGGAAGGCATCGACATCGTCGTCCGCGACAGCGGCATCGGCATCGCGGCGGACGCGCTGGCGCGGGTGATGCATCCCTTCGGCCAGGCCGACGCCTCGATCAGCCGCCGGTTCGGCGGCACCGGCCTTGGCCTGCCGATCAGCAAACACCTGGTGGAATTGCACGGCGGCGCGCTCGTCGTCGAAAGCGAGCTCGGCGCCGGCACGATCGTCACGGTGCACCTGCCGGCGAACCGGGTCCTCAGCCCCGTCCGCCGGCTAGAAGTGACGTAGCAACAGCAGCAGCAGCAAGCCGGCGGCGAACCAGACGGCGGCGGTCAGGCCGCGCCGGCGCCGGGCCTGCTCGGCGGCCAGCAGGCGGGCGCTTGCCGGATCGAATCGCAGGCCGTCGGCGGCGAGCAGGTCGGCGGCCCGCTCCAACGAATCGGCCAGGGTCGGCAGCCGGCGCAGGATGCGGCCGGCATCGACGGCAGCATCGCGCATGCGGGCTTCCGGCCCCATGTTGTCGCGCATCCACTCGACGATCAGCGGCCGCGCCGCATCCCAGAAATTGATTTCGGGATCGAGCGTGCGGGCGACGCCTTCGACCGTGACCATGGTCTTTTGCAGCAGCAGCAGTTGCGGCTGGGTCTGCATGGCGAAGGTCTCGGTGACCTGGAAGAGCTGCGCCAGCAGGCGGCCGACGGAAATCTCCGTCACCGGCCGGCCCAGGATCGGTTCGCCGATGGCCCGGCAGGCCTGGGCGAAGGCATCGACCGACTGCGTCGCCGGCACATAGCCGGCGGCGAAATGCACTTCCGCGGCGCGGCGCCAGTCGCCGACCAGGAAGGCGTGCAGCATCTCCGCCATGAACAGCCGGGTCGGCCGGTCGATGCGGCCCATGATGCCGAAGTCGACCGCGGCGAGGGTGCCGTCGGCCGCGACGAACAGGTTGCCGTGGTGCATGTCAGCATGGAAGAAACCGTGCTGCAGCGCCTGGATCAGGAAGACACGGATGACCTGCTCGGCCAGGCGCTTCAGGTCGTGGCCGGCGTCGAGCAGGCCGGCACGATCGTCGATCGCCACGCCGTGCACGCGGGCGCTGGTCAGCACGCGCCGGGCGGTGCGCGACCACTCCACCTTCGGCACGCGAAAGCCTGCCACGGCGGCCATGTTCTCCGCCAGTTCGGAGGCAGCGGCGGCTTCCAGCCGCAGGTCCATCTCCAGTTCGACGCTGGCGGCGATGGTGTCGACCACGCGCACAGGACGGAGGCGGCGAAGGGCGGGGCGCAGGCGCTCGGCAAGCCGGGCGAGCCAGCGAAGCTGAGCGATGTCGCGGCGGAAGGCGGCCTCGATCCCCGGTCGCAACACCTTGACCGCCACTTCGCTGCCGTCCGGCAGGCGCGCGAAATGCACCTGGGCGATCGACGCGGCGGCAACCGGCCGGTCCTCGAAATGCTCGAACAGCTCCGCCACCGGCTTGCCGAGCTCCGCCGTGATCGCGGCGCGGGCCTCGGCGGCGGAAAAGGGCGGCAGCCGGTCGCGCAGCCGGCCGAGATCTCCGGCCAAGGCGTCGCCGACCAGGTCCGGCCGCACCGACAGGGCCTGGCCCAGCTTGATGAAGCTCGGCCCCAGCGCATGCAGGGCCGCGGCCAGCCGCTCGCCGAGGCGGGCGCCCGGCGCATAGGGCGCCCTTCCGGTGCCGAACGCCTGCGTGAGCAGGCGCACCAGGCGCGGCGGCAGCATGCCTTCCAGCGGCTGCAGGGCATCGTAGCGTGCCAGGGTGCGCAGGATGGTCAGCAGCCGGAGCGATTGGCGGGCCGAGGCGAGCACGTTTCCTAGATGCGCCAGGCTGAATGCAGGGCGGCGATGCCGCCGCTCAAATTGCGATAGCGCACCTGGCCCAGACCGGCGGCTTCGATCCGGGCGGCGAAGCCGGGCTGGTCGGGGAAGCGGCGGATGCTTTCGGCAAGGTAGCGATAGGGCGCGCCGTCGCCGGCGACGAATTGGCCGAGCCGGGGCAGCATGGCAAAGGAATAGACGTCATAGAGCCGGTCGAGGCCGGGCAGGACGACGTGGCTGAACTCCAGGCAGAGGAAGCGGCCGCCCGGCCGCAGCACGCGGCGCGCCTCGGCCAGCGCCCGATCCAGGTCGGTGACGTTGCGGATGCCGAAGGCGATGGTATAGGCGTCGACGCTGGCGTCGGCGATCGGCAGTCGCTCGGCATCGCCGGCGAGCCAGTCGATCCCCTGCAGGATGCCGCGGTCGATGGCGCGGTCGCGGCCGACCGCGATCATCGCTTCGTTAATGTCGCAGACCAGAACCTCGGCGCCGCGCGCCGCGCCGCCGGTGCGCTCGAGAAAGCGGAAGGCGATGTCGCCGGTGCCGCCGGCCACGTCGAGCAGCCTGAGCGGCGGCCGCGGGTTGAGCCAGTCGATCAGCGCCGCCTTCCACAGCCGATGCACGCCCGCCGACATCAGGTCGTTCATCAGGTCGTAGCGTGTCGCGACGCGGTCGAACAGGCCGCGCACCAGGGCGGCCTTTTCCGCCTTCGGCACCGAGCGATAGCCGAAATCCGCCCGCTCGCCAGCAAGATCGCCGCTCATGGCGGGGACCATAGCGCAAGGGCCGGTGCCGCGCTACTCTGCCCGCCATGCCGGAACTGCCCGAAGTCGAAACCGTTTGCCGCGGCCTGGCCGAAGCGCTGGAGGGCCGCCGTCTGGCGAGAATCGAGCTGCGCCGGCACGATCTGCGTTGGCCGTTGCCGGAGCGTTTCGTCGAGCGGCTGCAGGGCCGCGCCGTGCGGCGCGTGCGCCGGCGCGCCAAATATATCGTCATGGACACCGACGGTGCCGAGGTTCTGCTGGCTCATCTCGGCATGTCGGGGAAAATGCTGGTCGAGCCGCCGAACGCGAGCCAGCCGCCGCTCGGGCAGCACGATCACGTGGTCTTCACCACCGATCACGGCGTCCGCATCGCCTTCAACGACGCCCGCCGCTTCGGCATGCTGGACCTCTGGGCTGCCGATGCCCTCGACCGGCATCCCCTCTTGAAGGACCTGGGACCGGAGCCGCTCGGCAACGATTTCAGCGCGCCGGTGCTCTCGGCCCGGCTCGCCGGCAAGCGGACGCCGATCAAGGCGGCGCTGCTCGACCAGCGTGTCGTGGCCGGGCTCGGCAACATCTACGTGTCGGAAGCCTTGTTCCGCGCCGGCATTTCGCCGCGCCGATCGGCGCATACCGTGGCGGGGACGCGCGCCGAGCGCCTGGTGCCGGCGATCAAGATGGTTCTGCAGGAGGCGATCGCCGCGGGCGGCTCCAGTCTGCGCGACTATGTGCAGGCATCGGGCGAACTCGGCTGTTTTCAACACCACTTTGACGTTTATGACCGGGAGGGCCAGCCATGCCAAAATTGCAACCGGAGCTCGGTGCGGCGCATCGTGCAGTCCGGCCGCTCCAGTTTCTTCTGTCCCACCTGCCAGCGTTGAGGTTGCTGCTGGCGCTGGTCCTCGCCGCCGGTTGCGCCTGGCCGGCGCTGGCCGACAACGCCTTCATCGCCGGCATCAGCGACCTGCCGCTGATGCCCGGCCTCGCCGAAGTCGCCGGCACCAGCACCGTCTTCGACAAGCCGAGCGGGCGCATCGTCGAAGCCTATGCCACCGGCAAGGGCACCATCGCCGATCTGGTCAAATTCTACACGGCGACCCTGCCGCAGCTCGGCTGGCACCGCACCGGCGATCTCTATTTCGAGCGCGGCAAGGAGCAGCTTTTATTGACCCCGGTCGAGGATGACGGCAGGCTGACCGTCCGCTTCAACCTGTCGCCGCGCTCCTAGGCGGCGCTCTCCGGCGAACCGGCGCAAGGACAAGGTCATGGCCCATCAGAACATCATCGTCGAAACCCGCGGGCCGGTCGGCTTGATCCGCCTCAATCGTCCGAACGCGTTGAATGCGCTCAACAAGGCGCTGGTCGACGAACTCGCCGCCGCGGTCGACGCCTTCGAGAAGGACGATGCGATCGGCTGTCTGGTGATCACCGGCTCCGACAAGGCCTTCGCCGCCGGCGCCGACATCAAGGAGATGCAGCCGAAATCCTACATGGACGTCTACAAGGAGGATTTCATCACCGCCAATTGGGAGCGGACGGCGGCCTGCCGCAAGCCGGTGATCGCGGCGGTGGCGGGCTTCGCGCTCGGCGGCGGTTGCGAGCTCGCCATGATGTGCGACTTCATTCTTGCCGCCGACACGGCCAGGTTCGGCCAGCCGGAAATCAATCTCGGCA
>DATKQA010000744.1:0-3557 GCA_035523835.1 Candidatus Sulfotelmatobacter sp. | reverse complement strand
CATGGCGATGCATGGCGCGATAGGCCTCATCGGCATCGCCGCGCAGGATCGCCTCCACCACCGCGGCATGCTCGCCGAAGCTGCCGGCGAGGCGCCCCGGCCCGCGGAACTGGGCGCGACTGAAGGGCGACAGCCGCCGGCGCAGGCCGCCGGCCATTTCCGCCAGCACCGTGTTGTGGCTGCCCTGATAGATGGCGGTGTGGAAGTCGCCGTTGGTCGCATGATAGCGCTCGATATCGCCGCTGCGCACCTGATCGCCGCAGCGCTGATGCAGCCGTTCCAGCCGGCGCCGCTCGAGCGGCGTCATGCGCAGGGCGCAGAGCCGGGCGCAGAGCGATTCCAGCTCGGCGCGCGCCTCGAACATCTCGCTCATGCGCTCGGTGGTGATGGTGACCACCTCGGCCGCGCGGTGCGCCTGGATGCTGACCAGCCCGGCGGCGGCAAGCTGCTTGAGGGCTTCGCGCACCGGCGTGCGCGAGACCCTGAAGCGATCGGCCACGCTGGTTTCATCGAGGCGCGCGCCCGGCGCCAGCGCGCCGGAAATGATCTCGTCGGCGAGCGTTTCGCGCAGGGCATCGGCACGGGTCTGCTTGACGGCTCGGCTCATGCTTCCCTATGGCTGGCGGGCCACCCGCCACTATTCATATCGGAGCGGCTGGCGCGGCTCAAGGGCCCGGGCGGGATCAAGCGCTTGTCGTCCGGGGCAAAGCTGGGCACATTGGGCGCGTTCGGATGGCCGGTGATCGGGGGTGCCATGTTCGACCGCGACCAGTTCATAGCCGACCTTCGCGCCACGCTTGCCGAGCGTTCGCGGCAGGCGATGCGAGAGGTCGTGGTCCGCGCCGTCGCCGATCGCGCTGCCCTGGTTCGCGAACTCGGCGAGCCGGACAGGGCCGGGGTCCAGGTGTTGCATCGCTCGCCGGAGCTGACGGTTCTCACCCTGGCATGGACGCCGCGGCAGGTCACGCTGCCGCACGACCACCGCATGGCGGCCGTGATCGGCCTGTACGGCGGCCGCGAGGACAACATGTATTGGCGCCGCCGCGCCGGCGCCGGCAGGTTCCAGATCGAGCCGGCCGGCGGCGAGGCGCTGGGAGTGGGCGACGTCGCGCTGCTCGGCCGCGACATCGTACATTCCGTGGTCAATCCGTTGGACCGGATCAGCGCGGCCATCCACGTCTACGACGGCGATTTCTTCGCCGCGGAACGCAGCATGTGGGACGCCGAGACGCTCGTGGAGCAGCCCTACGACGTGACTACCGTCGCCAGGGGCATGGCGGTTCGGAATTGCTGAAAGCCCGCGTCCGCCGGCGGTCCGGGTTCCCGGCGTCCGTCAGGTGACGCGGATGTTCTTGAACTGCCAGGGGTCGCTGCGGTCGAGGTCCTCCGGAAACAGGACGCCGCGGTGCTCGAGCGGGGTCCAGTCGGAATAGGCGCCGATGACCGGGGCGAGATAGGGCAGGCAGATGTCTAGCATGCGCCGGAAGTCGAGTTCGTCGGGCTCGATTACCCCGTCGTTCGGATGTTCGATGCACCAGACCATGCCGGCGAGCACGGCGATGCAGACCTGCAGGCTGGTGGCGTTGTTGTAGGGCACCAGCCGGCGCGCCTCCTCGATCGAGAGCTGCGAGCCGTACCAGTAGACGCCCCTGGCATGGCCGGCGAGCAGCACGCCGAGCTCGTCCACGCCGTCGGTGATCTCCTCCATCATCAGCCGCTTGCGGCTCTGCAACTGCCCGAGCTTGCCGGCCAGCTCGTGCAGGCTCAGTACCGCGTCGTCGCAGGGGTGATAGGCATAGTGCACGGTCGGGCGATAGACCGCCTTGCCGCCTTCGCGCACGGTGAAATAGTCGGAAATCGAGATCGATTCGCCATGCGTGATCAGGAAGCCCTGGTAGGGACCTTCGAGCGGCGTCCAGCTTCGCACCCGCACGCTGCAGCCGGGGCGGTTGAGGTAGATGGCGGAATCGCAGCCGAAATCGTGATGCGCGCCGTCCGCCGGCAGGTGCCGCTCGTGGCTGCCCCAGCCGAGCTCGGCCGGCTGGCTGCCTTCGCTGTAGAAGCCGTCGATCGACCAGGTATTGACGAATTCGCCGACGCGCTTCGGCATGCCGGCGACCTGGGTATCGCGTTCGGCGATGTGGACGATCTTGACGCCGAGGTCCTGCGCCAACCTGGCCCAGCCGGCGCGGTCGGCTGGCGGCGCGGCGAGCTCGCGGCCGGTGTCACGCGCGATATTGACCAGGGCCTGCTTGACGAAGTGCGATACCAGCCCGGGGTTGGCACCATGGGTCACGAGCGCGGTCGGCGCGCCGGCCTTCTGCCTGGCGCGGACCGCCAGCGCCTGCTCGCGCAGCGCATAGTTGGAGCGCAGCGAGGGCGAGATATTGGGATCGGTATAGCCGCCGGGCCAGGGCTCGATGCAGGTGTCGAGATAGAGCGCACCGCGCTCGTGGCAGAGCTCGATCAGGGCGATCGAGGACACGTCGACCGAGACATTGAGCAGGAAATCGCCCTGCCCGAGCAGGGGTTCCAGCACGCGCCGATAGTTCTCGCGCGTCAGCGGCTCGATGACGAAGCGGACGCCGAGCGCCCTGGCCTCGGCCAGGCCGCGGTCCTCGGCGGTGACGATGGTGATCTTGCCGGGGTCGACCTCGATATGGCGCAGGATGAGCGGCAAGGTGCCCTGGCCGATCGAGCCGAAGCCGATGATGACGATGCGGCCGGCGAAGCGGCAATGAGTGACGGCTTGCGACATGGTCATGGCCTCCTTCGCCGCTGCGCGGGACGGCGGCGTGCAATGGTCCGGTCCGGCCTGTGGGGCAAGGTCAGATGCAGTAGGCTTTGAGCGGCGCGAAGCCGTTGAAGCTCACCGAGGAATAGGTCGTGGTATAGGCGCCGCAGCTCAGGATGCGGACCTTGTCGCCGGCTTTGAGCGCCAGCGGCAGGCTGTAGCCGCTCCGCTCGTAGAGGATGTCGGCGCTGTCGCAGGTCGGCCCGGCCAGGATGACCGGTCCGACCGCGCCGCCGTCGTGCGGTGTGGTCAGGCGATACTTGATCGCCTCGTCCATGGTCTCGGCCAGGCCGGAGAACTTGCCGACGTCGAGATAGACCCAGCGCTGCGGGTCCGCCGCGTCCTTGCTGGCGACCAGCACCACCTCGGTCTCGATCACGCCGGCGTCGCCGACGATGCCGCGGCCGGGTTCGACGATCAGTTCGGGCAGGTCGCCGGGGAAGTGTCGCCGCAGCGCCGCCATCACCGCCGCGCCATAGGCCTCGACCGAGGGTACGTCCTGGCGATAGCGGCTGGGAAAGCCGCCGCCCAGATTGACCAGGCGGAGGTCGACGCCGCGAGCGCGGATTTCGGCAAATAGCGCCGCGATCTGGCCCAGCACCTTGTCCCACTGACCGAGGTCGGTCTGCTGCGAGCCGATGTGGAAGGAGAGGCCGCAGGCGTCCAGCCCGCGCTCGCGCGCCGTCGCCAGGAGCGAGGCCGCCATCGCCGGGGTGCAGCCGAACTTGCGCGACAGCGGCCATTCGGCGCCGCTGCCGTCGAC
>DATKQA010000743.1:0-3863 GCA_035523835.1 Candidatus Sulfotelmatobacter sp. | reverse complement strand
TTCGGCGACGTGGTGCTGGCCCGCAAGGAGACGCCGACCTCCTATCACCTGGCGGTGACCGTCGACGACGCGCTGCAGGGGGTGACGTTGGTGACGCGCGGCGAGGACCTGTTCGCCGCCACCCATGTGCACCGCCTGCTGCAGGCGCTGCTCGAGCTCCCGGTGCCGCGCTATCGCCACCACGGGCTGGTCACCGACGCCAGCGGACGGCGGCTCGCCAAGCGCGACCGCGCCGCCACCCTTCGCAGCCTGCGCCAGCAGGGCTTCGACGCCGCCGAAGTGCGCGCCATGGCCGGGTTCGGCGACTTGGAATGGTGAGGCGGTCTACCGGGTGAGCCGCACCCAAGCCGCGGTGGAGAAGCAGTGAAGCGGGAACAGGCGCGCTGTTAAGTGCGCTCGAAGTCGATCCGCTCGGTGACCGGCAGGCCCTGCAGAAAGCGGCGCAGGCAATCGAGGCCCATCTCCACCGCGCCGAGGCGCACCCATTCGCGGCCGCCGTGCACGCGGGCGCGGCGCGAGGCGGTTTCCCGCTCGGTGGCGATGGCGAGGCAGATGGTGCCGCCGAGATCGATGCGGTCGGCGCCTTCGTCCAGATCGACCAGCACGGCAAGGCCGTGCGTGGCGCCCGCGCGCTTGCGCGCCGCGGCGGCCACCGCCTCGGTCACCTCGCGGGTCAGCCGGCCGGGTTCGCCGGCGCGCTCGATTGCGGGATCGGCGAGGCCGAGGCTGACGCCGATCTCGCCGAAGTCGCGCGCCACGATGCCGCGGCGGAAGATCGTCTCCGCGCCGGGCAGGTGGGCGATGCGGGCGGCGATCTGCCCGCCGGTGAAGCCCTCGACCAGCGCCAGCGTGCCGCACCGCTCGGCCAGGGCGGCGAGCACCACGCCCTCCAGCGTCTGGTCGTCCTCCGCCAGGATGAAATTGCCGATGCGCCGGCGCACCTCCGCCTGCACCGGCGCCAGCTTGCGCTCGACATCGGCCATGTCGGTGCCGCGCACGGCGAGCTTGGTCTCGAGCTGCGGATAATGCGCGCGGAAGCCGAGCTTGACGCTGCCGTCGGGCACCAGCGCCTCGATGCCCGAGAGCAGCGAATCGACGTGCGATTCGCCGAGGCCGTCGGAATGGAAGCGCTTCAGGTGGATCGCCGTCTGCCGGCCGACCTTGGCCAGGAGGCGCGGGATGATCTGCTCCTCCAGCATGCGCTTGAGCTCGCGCGGCACGCCGGGGGTGAAGAAGAAGCGCGCCTTGCCGATATCGACGGCGAAGCCGCAGGCGGTGCCGATGGGATTGTCGAGCATCTCGGCGCCGACCGGCAGCATGGCCTGCTTGCGGTTGTTCGGCGGCATCACGCGGGCGCGGCGGCGGAAGAATTCCTCCATGCGGTCGAGCCATTCCCCGTGCAGCGCCAGTTCGACGCCGGCCGCCTCGGCGGCGATCTCCTGCGACAGGTCGTCGACCGTGGGGCCGAGACCGCCGTTGACGATCACCGCGTCGGCGCGGCTGCCCGCCTGGCGGAAGGCGCTGAGCAGGGTCTCGCGGTCGTCGCCGACCACCGTGCCCCAGCGCACGGCGAGGCCGACATCCTCGAGCTTCTGCGCCATGTAGCTGAAGTTGCTGTTGACGATCTTGCCGGTCAGCACCTCGTCGCCGGTGCAGATGATCTCGATTTGCATGACTGTTCCCCGGCGCCGGCGAGCCGCGCGTCAGGCCACCTTGACCGGCGGCGTGGTCTCGCTGCGCTGGCGGGTATATTCCGCATCCGGCGTGGCCAGCATCTCGCGGTAGCGCTTCTCCGGATAGACCATGTGCGGCTTGGCCGGATCGTAGGCCGGCTGCGGCACGCTGCCGCCGGCGCCGTCGTAGCGCGCCGGTGACTTGTAGCGCGCCAGCTCCATCTCGGAAATGCCGGCGAGCCGCACCACTTCGGGATCGATCCAGGCGCGGGCATCGATGGCGCTGCGCGAGGTGGAAATCTCCAGGCTCAGATTTTCCGGCCCGGCGAAATAGATCGATTTGCAGAAGCCGTGATCGATCGGGCCGAAGACGGCGACGCCGCGCGAGCGGATGCGGTCGCGCATGGCGATCAGCTCGTCGTCGTTCTTCACGTTCAGGGCCAGATGCTGCATGGCGCCGCCGGCGCAGGGCGCGCCGGGATTGCCGGCATGGGTGCTGCCGATGGCGCGCGGGATGCTGGCGATATCAGGCGTCTGCACGAAGGCGATGGAGCAGTGGTCGTTGAGCTTGAGGAAGCCGTGCCAGGCGCCCTTGACCCCGTGCATCCAGTAGAGCGCCACCAGCTCGGTGCCGAGCACGTCGGAAAAGAAGGCGATCTGCGTCTTGATATCGGCGGTGGTGATGGCGAGATGGTGCAGGCTGTCGGGCTTGGTCATGCGGCCCTCCCTCGATAGGCTCAAGCTTGTACTATCCTAGCGCGTGGCAGGGACCATCGCCAAGTTGTCAAAGCCGGTGCGCCTGCGCGGCGGCGACAAGCGGCGATGCGGCGGCGGCAAACGGGGAGGCGGCATGGCCGGCAGGAAGTTGCGCATCGCCATCGTCGGCGGCGGCATCGGCGGGCTCAGCGCCGCGCTGGCGTTGCTGCAGGCCGGCTTCGACGTCGAGGTCTACGAGCAGGCGTCGGCGCTCGGCGAGATCGGCGCCGGCATCCAGATCAGCCCGAACGCCTCGCGGCTGCTCTATCGCCTGGGCCTCGCCGAGGCGCTGGCGCCGGCGGCGGTGCGGCCGGTCGCCGGCCACCAGCGGCGCTGGCAGGACGGCCGCACCCTGCAACGTTCGCCGATGGGCGAGGCGATCGAGGCCGCCTTCGGCGCACCCTATTTTCATTTCCACCGCGCCGACCTGCTGCGTGCGCTGTCGGGCGCGCTGCCGCCGGAGCGGCTGCATCTGCGCCACCGGCTGGAGCGGCTGGTCGATCACGGCGACCAGGTGGAGGCGCAATTCGGCAACGGCGCGCGCATCACCGCCGACCTGCTGGTCGGCGCCGACGGCATCCATTCGGCGGTGCGCGCGGCGCTGTTCGGCGCCGAGCATCCGCAATTCACCGGCTGCATCGCCTATCGCGGCCTGGTGTCGGCGGAGCGGCTGGCGCATCTCGAGCTGGAGACCACCGCCAACAACTGGCTCGGGCCGGGCCGGCACTTCGTGCATTATTTCGTCGCCGGCCGGCGGCTGTTGAATTTCGTCGCCGTGATCGAGCGGGAGACCTGGACCGGCGAAAGCTGGACCGACCGCGGCCGCGTCGCCGACGCGCTCGCCGCCTATGACGGCTGGCATCCGCAGGTCGGCGCCATCATCGGCGCCGTCGACGAGACCTTCATCTGGGCGCTGTTCGACCGCGCGCCCCTGCCGCGCTGGTCGGTCGGCCGCGTCACCCTGCTCGGCGATGCCTGCCACGCCATGCTGCCCTTCATGGCCCAGGGTGCGGCGCAATCGATCGAGGACGGCGCGGCGCTCGCCGCCTCACTGACGCGCCATGCCGACGACGTCGTGGCGGCGCTCCGCCTCTACGAGACGATCCGCCAGCCGCGGGCGAGCAGGCTGCAGGCGCTGTCGCGCGTCAACAAGACGCGCTTCCACCTGCCCGATGGACCGGCGCAGGAGGCGCGCGACGCCGAGCTTGCGGTGCGCGGCGACCGGTCGATCCCGGCCATCGGCTGGCTCTATGCGCACGACGCGGCACGGCTGGAAGCGGCGGAGGGTTAGCCTGCGCTCAATGGCGGACGGGAAAGCGGCGGAGCGCCTCGTCGATGGCACCGGCGGACTGCTCGATCGCGGCCTCGCCGGCACAGATGCTGCTGTCGGCGCGGTCGAACTGGAACAGGCCGATATGGGCGATGCGCGGCGCG
>DATKQA010000742.1:0-2344 GCA_035523835.1 Candidatus Sulfotelmatobacter sp. | reverse complement strand
CTCCTGGTAGAAGCGATGCACGAGATCGCCGGTCGGCTGGTCGATCGGCACGAAGGGATCGATGTCGAAGGGCTTGTTGGGCAGGTTGGCGGGAAAGCGCGGATCGGGCGCCGGCGGCTTGACCGAGGTATTGATCGGCTGCGGCAGCACGGCATAGGGCTGGCCACCCTTATCGACCTGCGTCGCCGTGGCCGCGGCATTGGCGAGGCCGTTGGCGCCGGGAAACAGGCCGTAGAGATTGTCGAAGCTGCGGTTCTCCAGATAGATGACGATGATGTGCTTGACCTTGTCGAGGCCGTGCGCGGGCTTCTCGGCCGCGGCGAGGGGGCTGGCCGCGAACGCGGCGACAAGCGTGAAGCAGGCCAGAGTGACAAGGCGCATCATCCGCATCGCCGGCTCCCCTTTCGAGTTGCCGGCGGGCACCATAACCAGGGCACGATGACGCGGCAATGACGCTTCGGCGACGGGACGATGACGCCGGCGGTCGCGCGCGTCGTCAGCGATAGCCGAACTTGGCCATGACCTCGCCATGCGCCTCGCTGATGCGGGCGATCTGCGCCGCGCTCAGCCGCTCGCGCCACTGCCCCGCGCGGCCGGCGCGAAAGAACGGCTGGCCGGTGACCTTGGAGCGCTCGATGAAGCCGGACTTTCGTTCCTGCTTCTGCAATTCGTCGAAGGAGGCGAACTTGATGGCGCGCACCAGCCGCTCCGGCGGCGGCTTGAGGCCGAGGAATTTCGCCACCCGGCCGAAGGTCGGGCCCGGCTTGGCCAGCATGTCCTCGTAGCGCACCACCAGCAGGCGGCCGTGCTGCTCGGTGGTCCAGCTCCGCACGTGCTGCGACCAGGTGCCGTAATATTGCGGCACGTTGATGCCGTCGTAGCGCGTGCGCGCGGCCGGCTGCTGCATGATGGTGATGGCGCCGTCGATGTCGGTGGCGAAGTGCGAAGCGGCCGAGATCGCCACGTCGCGCGGATCGCGCACGATATAGATGGCGCCGGCGGTGTCGTCCATGGTGATGGTCGAGGCGCCGCCGACATCGCCGAGCGCCATGTGCGTCTTGACGAAGACGGAATCGGGATGCTGCCGGGTGAACAGGCGATGCACCGCCGGCCTGAGCCTGGCGTATTCCTCGTCGCTCAGATCGGCGACCGGACGTCCCGCAACCTCGGCATACCATTCGACCAGCGTATCGCCGAGCGTGAACTGGGTCAGCTCGTTGATCGGCACCGGCGCCGGCGGATTGCGCAGCAGGTTGTGCAGGAAGGCCCGCATCCAGGTGTTGCCCGACTTCGGGTAGGACGCCAGCCAGATGATGCCGCCCATGCGCTGCTATCCGGTTTTCCCAAGGAGGTATCGGCGGCAGACTAGAGCGGAATCCGGCCGAGTTGAACATCTCCTTCCCCATCGTCATGCCGGTGAAGCCGGCACCCAGGGATGCCGCACGATTCGCCTGGGCCCCGGCTTGCGCCGGGGTGACGGTAAGAGATTAGGCTCCACGTCGGCGCGACGTGGTTTGCTGCGTCATGCCGGCGACAAGCCGGCATCCAGCGCTGAACTCGCATTTTCCTGGACCCCGGCTTTGCGCCGGGGTGACGGATGGTGCGACAGTCATCACCTTCTCGCCGTCAGGCCGGCGAAACCGCATCCAGCGCAGCCCGCGGCCCTGGACCCTCGCTTACGCGAGGGTGACGGGAAAATGCGGAGGTGATGGCAAAAAAGAAAGAGGCGGGCCGAAGCCCGCCTCTCGCAACAGAAACCTCTGCTCTAAGCGATGCTTAGAAGTTCAGAGCCGTGCCGATCGAGTACAGCCAGGCATGGTTGCCGGCCGCTATATTATTGGTAGCCGCCGTGATATCCGCATGCTCGATCGTGCCGTTCAGGTTGATGCCCGGCCCGAGGGCGTAGTTTACGCCGATTTCCTGATACCACGCCTTGTCCTGCGACGCGAACTGCGCCGTCGGCGTGTCCAGGATGGTCGGATCGTTGCCATTGACATCCTTCTCGTCCGCCCAGGCCCAGGCCATCGAGCCGCCGAAGCTCCACGGGCCCAGCGTATAGGCCAAGCCGACGTTCACGTCGTTCCGGTTGGTCTGGCCGAAGCTGCCGGCCGCCAAACCGTGGGTCGTACCCTGGTTGTCGTAGCGCCAGCTTGCGCCGCCGCTCCAGCCGTAGGCGCCGAGACGGAAGCCGGCGCCGAACTCGTTGCGGTCACGCTCGGCAACCGTGGCGGTGGTCGCGGTCTCGGCCGTGCTGTGCTCGAAGCCGCCGTACACGCCGAGGTCGAAGTCGCCGAACTTGTTGACGTAGTTCAGACCGCCGGACCAGATATTCTTGAACTGGCCG
>DATKQA010000741.1:0-3087 GCA_035523835.1 Candidatus Sulfotelmatobacter sp. | reverse complement strand
CGTCTCCACCGACGTGCTCGGCGCCCTGGTCGAGACCATATCGGGCATGCCCTTCGACCGCTTCCTGGACGAGCGCATCATCCAGCCGCTCGGCATGCGCGACACCGGTTTCTACGTGCCGGAATCGAACCATCATCGCTTCGCCGCCAATTACGGCAAGGGCAAGGACGGCAAGATCGCCCTGATCGACGATCCCAGGAAGAGCCGCTATCTCAGGCCGCGCATGCTCAATTCCGGCGGCGGCGGCCTGGTCTCGACGGCGCACGACTACATGCGCTTCTGCCAGATGCTGGCGCGCAAGGGCGAGCTCGACGGCGTGCGCCCGCTCGGGCGCAAGACCGTCGAATTCATGACCCGCAATCACCTGCGCGGCGACATGGCGGCCATGGGCATGCCACGCTTCTCGGAGTCGCCCTACTACGGTATCGGCTTCGGTCTCGGCTTCTCGGTCATGCTCGATCCGGCCAAGGCGGAGATCATCGGCTCGCCCGGCGAGCATGCCTGGGGCGGCGCCGCCAGCACCGCCTTCTGGATCGATCCGGCGGAGGAGATGGTGGTCATCCTGCTGACCCAGTTCATGCCGTCCTCGACCTATCCGATCCGCCGCGAGCTGCGCGTGCTGACCTACCAGGCGATCGTCGACTGAGGCGACGGGTGGGGGCTAGATGTTTAGTCGCCGGTGGCGAAGGTATTGCCGGCGAAGATCTTGTCGACGGTGCGGTCGTCCGGCGAGAGCGGCAGGAAGCAGGCCTCGAACTTGCGGTAGGACTTGTCCCGGTGCCAATAGGCGTGGCCGGTGCGAAAGCGCGGCGCACGGCGGGCGACCACGCTGTTCAGGATCTCGGTCATGCGCGCCGCCGCCTCCGGCGGCATGGTCGCGGTCGCCCATTGCCCGGCGTTGTTCGCCCCGACGAAATCGACGATCGCGTGGCCGACCAGGCGGATGCGATAGAGGCGGCCGGGTTCGACCACGTCATAGAGCATGACGTTGTAGACCAGCCGGCGGAGCTCGGCGGGGTCGATGTCGGCCCGGCTCGGCATCTGCCGGCCGTTGCGCTTCGATTGCCAGTATTCGTAAAGGCGCACCAGGATCGGATCGACCGGGGCGGGAATGTCGGCCGCGTCGCGGATGCCGCCCGGCGGGAATAGGGGTGTGACCGTCACCGTCGCTCTCGACCTCTTGCCTCTGTCGCCGGCACCCTACCCCATCTGCCACGGCAAAACCGCAGCAATCCGCGACATTTCGCTTCCCCGACCCGGCCGCCGGATGCGTCTTTCGCATATTACACAGCTCATGGCAGTTATAATTTTGCTTTTACATTGACTTCTGGTATCGAGTCACCATTATCACTTTCACTGTTATAGATTTTATATAACAGAAAATTTAGGTGATTATGATGACAACCGTCACCCTGCCCGCCGCCGGCAAACCCTCCAAGGTCGAGACCATCAAGCGCGCCAGTCGGAACCTGCGCGGCAGCCTCGCCGCCGGCCTGGCCGACGCCGGCCTCAGCCATTTCGGCGAGGACGACGTGCAGCTCATCAAGATGCACGGCATCTACCAGGGCTACGACCGCGACACCGCCACGGCACGCAAGCAGCAGGGGCTGGAAAAGGAATTCGACTTCATGATCCGGGCCAAGATCCCGGCCGGGCGGCTCACTCCGGACCAGTATCTCGCCCTCGACGCGCTCGCCGGCAAGTACGGCAACGGCAACATGCGCATCACCACGCGCCAGGACATCCAGTATCACGGCGTCATCAAACGCGACCTCAAGACGACGGTGGCCGAGATCAACCAGGCGCTGCTCACCACGCTCGGCGCCTGCGGCGATGTCGTGCGCAACGTGACCGCGACGCCGGCGCCGATCGCCGATGCCGTGCATCGCCGCCTGCAGGCCGACGCCGACATGCTCACCGCGGCGCTGCTGCCGAAGACGCGCGCCTATCACGAAATCTGGATCGACGGCGCCAAGCTCGAGGATCCCGCTGATGATCCCGAGGACGCGCTCTACAAGGACGCCTACCTGCCGCGCAAATTCAAGATCGGCCTGGCCACGCCGGACGACAATTCCATCGACGTGCTCACCAACGACCTCGCCGTCATCGCGCTGTTCGACGGCGAAACGCCCGTCGGCTACAACCTCGCCGTCGGCGGCGGCCTCGGCATGACCCACAACCAGCCGAAGACCTATCCGCGGCTGGCGACACCGGTCGCCTTCGTGCCGCCGGCGCTGCTGCTCGCCGCGGTCAGGGCGGTGATCGAGACCTGGCGCGACCATGGCGACCGTTCGGACCGCAAGCATGCCCGCATCAAGTACCTGATCCAGGAAATGGGCACGCCGTGGTTCAAGGCCGAGATGGAACGGCGCATCGGCCAACCGCTGGCGGTGCCGCGCGAGCAGCCGGCCTTCGCCGTCATCGACCACATGGGCTGGCATGCGCAAAAGGACGGCCGCTGGTATCTCGGCCTGCCGATCCCGAGCGGCCGCATCCAGGACGGCGACAAGAGCAAGCTGCGCACCGGGCTCCGCCTGGTCGTCGAACGCTTCCGGGCGCGGCCGATCCTGACCGCGACGCAGGACATCATCCTGGCCGATATCGCCGAGGTCGACCGCCCCTGGATCGACGCGCTGCTGCGCCAGCACGCCGTCACCTTCGCCGAGGACCTGACGCCGGTGGCGCGCTGGGCGCTCGCCTGCCCGGCCCGCCCTTCCTGCGGCCTGGCGCTATCGGAAGCGGAGCGCATCCGCGCACCGCTGGTGGCGGCGATCGAGCATGCGCTGACCCGCCACGGGCTCCGCGACGAGCGCATCAGCCTGCGCATCACCGGCTGCCCGAACGGCTGCGCGCGGCCCTATGTCGGCGACATCGGCCTGGTCGGCCGCACGCCGGACGACTTCGCCATCTATCTCGGCGGCGATTTCGAGGGCACGCGGCTCAACCGTCTGGTCTTCGAGCGCGTGCCGCTGGACGAGGTCGCCGCCACCCTGGAAAGCCTGTTCGCCGAATTCGCCGCGGTACGTCGAGACAAGGAATCCTTCGGCGATTTCTGCGCGCGGCTGGGCCCCGAGGCGCTGCGCGCGT
>DATKQA010000740.1:0-2855 GCA_035523835.1 Candidatus Sulfotelmatobacter sp. | reverse complement strand
CATTCGTGACGAACGCCGCGCTGGACCCCGGCTTTGCGCCGGGGTGACGAGAGCGCGTTGGGGCGACGCGAGACGGCAGTGGTTACGTCATTTGCATCGTCATGCCCGCGCCGAGCGGGCATCCAGGGACGCCGCACAATTCGCCTGGACCCCGGCTTTACGCCGGGGTGACGAGAGTGCGTTGGGGCGACGCGAGACGGCGGGCTGACGGGAAAAGCGGTGCCGCGAGGGTGGCGATGCCGAAGAAGCGGCTCAGCGCGGCAGGTCCCAGAGATAGCGCACCTGGGCCAGGGTCTGGCCTTCGACCCTGACCGGTCCGCTGTCGCTCAGCCGGCCGCCCTCGGCGGCATAGAAGGCACGCGCCGCGGCATTGGCCTCCAGCACCCAGAGCCAGCCGATGGTGGCGCCGTCGGCGGCGATCGCCGCCAGGCCCGCTTTGAGCAGCGCGCGCCCGACGCCGCGCCGCTGCCAGTCGGGGCGCACGTAGAGCACGGTGATCTCGTTGCCCCGCAGCCCGACGAAACCGACCACGCCCTCCGCCGCCTCGGCGACCCAGACCGGCGCGCGCTGGTCGAAGGCGCGCTGCCATTGGATGGCGTGCCGCGCAATGTCCATGCCGTCGAGGATCGCGTCGGCGATGATGCCGCGATAGGCGGCGCGCCAGCTCGCGATCTGCACCTCGGCGATCGCCACCACGTCGCCCTCGGCGCCGCGGCGGATGACGAAGCTCAACGGGCCGGCTTCCGCTTCGCCGCGCGGCCCCGCCGTGCCGGCCGGGCCGCCTTCTGCCGTTCCGCCGCCAGCGCCACCTCGACCGACTTGCGCGCCCAGCGCAGGAATTCGTCGGGCTCGTCGAGCAGCCGGTCGGGCAAGGCGAAATAGCCGAACTCGACCAGCTTGCCGCTCGGCGATTCGTAGGTGAACTGCGCCGCGCCCTCGGCCTCGTAGTCGGCGCGGTTGCTGGCATCCACCTTCATGAACAGCGTCTCGCGAGCGATCAGCGCGAACATGGCCTTGCCGTAGAAGACGCCGGCGCCGCCGAACATGCGGCGGATCGCGACCGGCCCGAGCGGGCGCAGAATGTCGGAGAGGAACTCGCGATATTCCGGCGTGATCGCCATCGCCGCGCGGCCGCCGGCGCCGGCGTTGCGCTCAGTCGAGCGCCTGGTAGACCAGGGTGCGCAGCAGCCCGGCCATCTCGCGCCGCTGGTTCGGCGCCTGCAGCATCATCACGGCGATGAGCTGCTCCTCCGGATCGACCCAGAAGCGCGTACCGAAGATGCCGCTCCAGTAGAACTCGCCGCGCGACCCGGGGAACGGGCAGAGGCCGGGCGCGGTGCGGACGGCGAAACCGAGGCCGAAGCCGTAGCCCGGCCCGGGCAGGAAGTCGGCCGGCGTCACGCCGTGGCGGATGCTGCCGAGATGGTCGCTGGTCATCAGCGCCAGCGTCTTGCGCGAGACGAGGCGCGTGCCCTCCAACTCGCCGCCGTTCAGCAGCATCTGCGCGAAGCGGAGGTAGTCGGCGATGCTCGCCACCATGCCGCCGCCGCCGGACACCATGGGATAGGGCTTGCGCACGTCGAAGGGCCGCGGCGCGTCGGCCGCCATGTTCTCCTCCGGCACCTCGGCGATGCGCTCCCACTTGGCCTCGGGCACGTGGAACGCCGTCTCCTTCAGGCCGAGCGGCTGCCAGATGCGTTCGGCGAGGAAGGCATCGAACGGCTGTCCCGACGCCACCTCGACCACACGCGCCAGCACGTCGGTCGAGACGCTGTAGTCCCAGACCGTGCCCGGCTGGTGCGCCAGCGGCAGGCGGCCGAGCTTCTCCGCCTGCTGGGCCAGGGTCTGCTCGCGCGACTGCACCGCCTCCTTCTGATAGAGCGCGCGCACGGCATTCGGCGCGCCGAGGCCGCGCGTCAGGCCCGAGGTATGGCGCAGCAGGTCGTGGATGGTCATTTCCGCCTCGGCCGGCACCGGCGTGGCATCGCCGGCGCTCTTCGCCACCTTGGCGCCGCGCAAGGCCGGCAGGTATTTGGCGACCGCGTCGACCAGTTGCAGCTTGCCCTCCTCCGCCAGCATCATGGCGGCGATCGAGGTGAAGGGCTTGGTCATGGAGGCGATGCGGAAGATGCTGTCCACCGTCATCGGCGCGCCCTTGGCCCTGTCGCGGAAGCCGAAGGTTTCGCAATAGCCGACCTTGCCGCGCCGCGCGATGGCGACGATGGCGCCGGGAATGATGCCGCTCGCCGCCTGGGCGCGGAACACGTCGCCGAGCCGCGTCAGGCCGCGCAGCGACAGGCCGAGTTCGCGTGCATCGCCCGGCGGCAGGCCGAGCGCCCCGGTCATCACGCTCGCGAAGCGGCTGGTTTCGACATCGGCTCGATTGCGCATGGCGTTCCTCTCGTCGGCATTCGGTCAGATTGCCGACAGCATGACGGCGCCGGCGGCGGAAGGCAATGCATGGCTGAACAGCATGGCTGAACCGCCCCAGGGCAATCGGGCGAAGCTTCCCGGGGTTTTTTTATCGTCATGCCGGCGACAAGCCGGCATCCAGGGCAAGCAGCATGACCTTGAAACCTGGGTCCCGGCTTCCGCCGGGACGACGATGAATTCCGTACCGTCCCTTCCCGTCATGCCCGCGCCAAGCGGCCACCGCTCTGGACCCCGGCTTTACGCCGGGGTGACGCGAGAAGCCAGTGGTTACGTCATTTGCATCGTCATGCCGGCGACAAGCCGGCATCCAGCGCCGGTTCAAGTCCGGACCCCGGCCTTACGCCGGGGTGACGCGAGAAGTGCGATGACCAGCACCGATCCGCATTATCTGCTTGCGGTGCCCTTCGCCCGATTGCCCTGGA
>DATKQA010000739.1:0-2456 GCA_035523835.1 Candidatus Sulfotelmatobacter sp. | reverse complement strand
CATATACCCGCATGTTGCACCGCAGCATACCGTGATCGATCGGGTTTGGCTGAGCCGTCGATTACCTCGGGACAAGCTATCGGGACAGGAGCTTTGAGGCATGGCCAGCAAAAAGACAGCCAAAGGAACGGTGGCGGCCGAAGAGGCGATTGCTACCGGCAAGGAAACCGTCAACGGCGCCGTCAAGGCCGGGACGGAAGCAGCAACCAAGGCCTTGGCGATCGGTAGGGATCAGTTCAAGGCCGCAACCAAAGGATACAGCGAGATGACGGATTTCGGTAAGGATACCGTAGAGGCTTTCGTGGCCGCCAGCAGCGCTACCGCCAAGGCCGTCGAGGCCATCAACGCGGAAGTGCTGGCCTTCAGCAAGTCGTCCTTCGAGGACAGCGTCGCCGCGGCCAAGGCCGTGCTGGCGGCGAAGACTCTCAAGGAAGTGGTCGACCTGCAGACCGAGTTCGCGAAGAGCGCCTTCGAAAACTACGTCCAGCAGTCGAGCAAGCTCGGCGAACTGACCGCCAAGCTGACCAAGGAGGCGATGGAGCCGATCAACGCGCGCTTCCAGGCGGCGGTTGAGAAGTTCGTGAAGCCGCTGGCCGCTTGAGGTCCAGCGAACGCCGATGAGCCAAGGACCCGGTTACTGACAAGCTGGGTCCTTTCTCGGCCGTAGTTCCGCTTGCCCCGGAGCGGAATTACGTAACAATGGGTTCGCGCTGCACGTGCAGTGGAACCCGTGACGGGCATGCCGACAAAATCGCACCTGCTGAACTTGCTGTTTGCGGCGATGGCCGCGATGGCGGGCTTGTTCGGTTGCCCACCGGTGCGGGCCGAGGCGGCGGGAACGGCGGTGGTGCTCACCGTCGACGGCGTCATCGGTCCGGCCGCGGCGGATTATGTCGAGCGCGGCCTCGCCGAGGCTCGCGCCCGGCACGCCGGGCTCGTCGTCCTGCAGCTCGACACGCCGGGCGGGCTGGACAGCGCCATGCGCGACATCGTCCGCGCCATCCTGGCCTCGCCGGTGCCGGTGGCGGGCTTCGTCAGCCCGGGCGGCGCCCGCGCCGCCAGCGCCGGCACCTACATCCTCTACGCCAGCCACATCGCCGCCATGGCGCCGGGCACCAACCTCGGTGCGGCGACGCCGGTGCAATTGTTCGGCTTCAACCCGCCGCTGCCGGAATCGCCGCCGAAGCCGGACGGCGCCGTCCAACGGGACGCGAAATCCGCGCCGGCGGCGGAGGAAGAGCCGTCGCGCGATGTGATGACGGTCAAGATCACCAACGACGCGGTCGCCTATATCCGCTCGCTCGCGGCGCTGCGCGGCCGCAATGCCGACTGGGCCGAGCAGGCGGTACGCAAGGCGGTGAGCCTGCCGGCCGACCAGGCGGTGGCCCAGCACGTGGTCGATTTCATCGCCAGCGACATCCCCGACCTGCTGGCCAAGGCCAACGGGCGCCAGGTGACGCTCGGCGGTAGGACCGTCACCCTGGCGACGGCGGGTCTGGTCGCGACCGCCATCGCGCCGGGCTGGCGCACCAAGCTGCTGGCGCTGATCACCGACCCGGAACTCGCCTATATGCTGATGCTGCTCGGCATCGTCGGCATCGTCTTCGAAGTCAGCCATCCCGGCATGGCGGCGCCGGGCGTCTTCGGCGGCATCGGCCTGCTGCTCGGCCTCTACGGCCTGCACCATCTGCCGATCGACTATGCCGCGGCCGGACTGGTGCTGCTCGGCCTCGGCCTGATGATCGCCGAGGCCTTCGTTCCGGCCTATGGCGCGCTCGGCGTCGGCGGCGTCGCCGCCTTCGTCATCGGCTCGCTGATGCTGTTCGACACCGATCTGCCGGGCTACCGGCTGCCGCTGGTGATGGTGGTGGCGGCCGGCATCGCGGCGGCGCTGCTGCTGATCCTGGTAGTGACGCTCTCGCTGCGTGCCCGGCGCCGTCCGGTGGTGACCGGCGAGGCGACCCTGATCGGCGCCGGCGGCGAGGTGCTCGCCTGGTCCGCCGACGCCGGCCAGGTGCAGATCGGCGCCGAGCGCTGGAACGCCCGCTCGGCCGGGCCGCTCAGCACCGGCCAGCGCGTGCGCGTGGTCGGCCGCGACGGGCTGACCCTGTTGGTCGGTCCCGAGGATGCCGCCCGGGCATGAGGAGACGCTGTCATGGTTTATAGCTTGATCGGCCTGATCGTCATCGTCCTGGTGGCGCTCTATCTGCTGCTCTCCTCGATTCGCATCCTGCGCGAATACGAGCGCGGCGTCATGTTCACGCTCGGCCGCTTCACCGGTGTGAAGGGACCCGGCGTGATCATCGTCTATCCGTTCGTTCAGCAGATGAATAAAGTCGATCTGCGCGTCATCGTGCTCGAGGTGCCGAAGCAGGATGTCATCCTGCGCGACAACGTCTCGGTAAAGGTGAGCGCCGTCGTCTACTTTCGCGTCGTCGACCCTGCCAAAGCCGTCA
>DATKQA010000738.1:0-11561 GCA_035523835.1 Candidatus Sulfotelmatobacter sp. | reverse complement strand
GTTCGTAGACGCAATCGAGGCTGCTCTTGCGCATGGCTCAGTCCTCCAGCTCGCGATAGACGGCGGCAAGCTCGGCCGCCGGCAGATTCGATTTGTGATGCCAGGCCATGTTGTTCTCGGCGAAGGAGACGCCCTTGCCCTTCACCGT
The DNA here is from genome assembly GCA_035523835.1 of Candidatus Sulfotelmatobacter sp. Lineage (GTDB taxonomy): Bacteria > Pseudomonadota > Alphaproteobacteria > Ferrovibrionales > Ferrovibrionaceae > DASQHM01. Next base: position 11,413 of record DATKQA010000738.1, on the reverse strand, counting down.
ATGGGCGATGATCGCGTTCGGCTTGCCGCCGCCGGCGAGCGGCAGCGAGGCGAAAGCGCGACCGAGCGCCGGCACGTCGTGCCCGTCGACTTCGCGGACGGCGAAGCCGAAGCTGCGCCACTTGTCGCCGAGCGGCTCCAGGTCCTGCACCTCGGCGGTCGAGGCATAGGACTGGTGCTTGTTGTAGTCGACGATGACGGTCAGGTTGTCGAGCCGGTGCTTGCCGGCCGACATCGCCGCTTCCCAGACCGAGCCCTCGTTGATCTCGCCGTCGCCGGTGACGACGAAGACGCGGCTGTCGCGGCGCTGCAGCCGCGCCGCCAGCGCCATGCCGACGGCGATCGACGGGCCGTGGCCGAGCGCGCCGGTCGAGGCCTCGACGCCGGGCACCTTGCCGGCGTCGGGATGGCCGCCGAGCATGCCGTCGAAGTGGCAGAACCGGCCGAGCTCGCTCGCCGGAAAGTAGCCCTTGTCGGCGAGCAGCGCATAGAGCGCCAGGCAGCCGTGACCCTTGGACAGGATGCAGCGGTCGCGGCCGGCCCATTTCGGCTGCGCGGGATCGAAGCGCAGCACCTCGTCATAGAGCACGCGCAGGATCTCGATGGCCGAGAAGGCCGAGCCGAGGTGGCCGCGGTTGCCGCCCTTGAGACCGTCGACCGCCAGGCGGCGCAGGTGCTTCGAGCGCTGGTCGAGCGCCGCGAGGTGCGGCATCGGCGGCGCGAAAGCCGATTCGGCGCGTGCCAACGCCTCGCCGAAGACCCGGGGCCTAGGCATCATGGGGAAATCCTCCTTGACTGGTGGCCAGGCGGCGCACCAGCTCGGTCGCCTTGGCAAGTTGACGTTCTTCGGCTTCTGCCCGCTCGGTGGCGCCGGCATAGGCGCGGCGCTGCCAGCGTTCGGGCAGAAATTCGTTCAGCAGGATGGTGACCCAGCGGACCCCGAACAGCGGATAGAGCAGCCGCAGCCGGGCCGGGAAGCGATTGTCGCCGGCGAAGATCTCGCTGGCACCGGTCAGGAAGCGGCGCTTCAGCGCCTCGTCGAGCTGCATCGCCGGATGCAGCAGGAAATCGGCGACGAGTTTCACCGGATCGTCCCAGCCGAAATATTCGAAGTCGAGGAAGACCAGGCTGCCGTCGGCGCGGCGGAGCGCGTTGTGGAAGCCGAAGTCGGAGGGCGACAGGGTCATCAGGCTCGAGCTGATCTGGCGGGTGAAGGCGGTGCCGGCGGCGCGGCAACCCTCCAGCGCCGCCTTGGTCAGGCGCCGGTAGGTTTCGGCGAAGGCGCCGCCGAGAAACGCCGCCAGCGCCTCGTTGCGCTCGGCCACCTGCTTGAGCCGCGCCACCCGCGCCTCGATCTGCGCCACCACGTCGGCGCCCGAGAGGCAGGCCTCGGAGGCGAGCGGCAGCGCGCCGGCGGCCGGATCGGCGGCCAGCCGCTTCAATTCGGCGAGGAAGAGCAGCGCCGCGTCGATGTCGGCGACGCCCACGCCGCCGACGGCAGCGCCCTCGACCCAATCGAACAGGGTGCAGCTCCGCACCGGATCGGCGGCGACCACACGCGGCACGGCGCGCATGCCGCGGCTCCAGACGAAGCGCAGGCCCTGGAATTCCGCGCCCAGCCGGTCGCGGCAATCGTGCCGATCGACCATATAGGCCTTGAGCGCATAGGCGGCGCCGTCGCGTCCCTCGACGCGATACAGCCTGTTGTTGCCGCCGCCGCGCACCGGCGTGAGCCGCGCGACCTCGGCGCCGGCGAGGCCGGCCGCCGCCATCGACAGCGCTTCCAGATCGGCGTCAGTGTCGCGCGCCAAGGACATACTCCGTGATCTCGTCCCAGGCGCTCAGGGCCGTGCAGTTGACGCGCCGCGGCGTGCCGGACCCGGTGGGATCGAACAGGATGGCGCGCACCCCGTTCGGAAACGCCGGTTCGGCGAAGACCTCTTCCAGGTCGTCGATGAAATAGGTGCAGCCGAGTTCGCCGATGCGCTGCACCTTGTCCTGCCGGGAGCCCTCGAAGAACACCTGCCCCGGCGCCAGCCCGAAGCCGGCGGCGTCGAAGAAGCCCTTGCTCTGCATCCAGTTGATCGCGGCGAGCCGCAGGTCGACCCGGTCGGGGTCGTAGGCGGCGTGCCGCGTCTTGTGGCTGATGATGCAGACGGCAACGCCCTGGCGGCGGCAGGCGGCGAGAAATTCTGCCACGCCGGCGATCATCTCGGCCTCGATCATGCGCCGGCCATAGGCCACCGCCTGCAGCCGCTGCCAGGCGATGTCGCCCTCACTGTTCTGCGCGCGAACGGCATCGCGCACGGCGCGCTTGCCGCCCGACGGCGCGGCTTCGAGCAGGCCGAGTTCCACGGCGAGCCGCGCGAACAGGCGATCGTAGCCGGCGATGGTATTGTCGAAATCGATGCCAATCAGCATGCGGCGCTGCACCGGAGGGACCCTGTCCCGAGCCTAGGGCCACGACGGTTAAAAAAGCGTATCGGCGGTGGCTTTTTGCCAGCTTTTGCCGGCAGTTGACCCCCGGTTGACCGGCTAGAGCAGGTGCGCTGCCTGCATGGTCTTGATGTTGTAGTAGATCTTGTCGCTCATCGGGTTCGGCACCTTGCCGGCCTTGAAGGCGCTGACCAGGCCGCCGACGGCATTGCCGATGGTGCGCGCCGGCACGAAGCCGAGCTCGCGGCGGATCTTGTCGGACGACACGTGGTAGCTGCGGTTGTCGTCGGTCGGCGTGGTGACGATCTCGACCTTGCGGCCGGTGCCCTCGCCCACCACGCCCTGCACCATCTCGGCGATCTGCTGCAAGGTATGGTTCTCGTAACCGGCATTGAAGACCTTGCCGTCGATCTCCTTGTCGGCATATTGCAGGCAGCGGACATAGAGGTCGGCCATATCCTCGACATGGATGTTGGGGCGCTTCTGGGTGCCGCCGAAGACGGTGATCTTGCCGTTGTTGACGGCGTGGTTGGTCAGGATATTGACCGCGAGATCGAGGCGGAGCCGCGGCGCATAGCCGCAGACGGTCGCCGGCCGCAGGGTCAGGGTGACGAAACCCGGCGCGCGCTCCTCCTCCAGCACCTCCTCGCACATGGCCTTGAACTTCGAATAGTCGGTCAGCGGCTCGAGCGGCAGGTTCTCGGTGACCTCGGCATCCTCCTTGATGCCGTAGACGCTCGAAGACGAGGCATAGATGAAGCGCTTGACGCCGGCATCCTTGGCGGCGCGGACCAGCGGGCGGAAGCAGTCGTAGTTGATCGAGCGGCCGAGATCGGGGTTCAGCTCGAAGCTCGGATCGTTGGAGATGCAGGCGAGGTGGATCACCGCGTCGCAGCCCTTGAGCGCGTCGCGCACGGCGGCGGCCTGGCGCAGATCGCCCTTCACCTGGCGGAGCCGCGGGTTGGCGCCGAGCCCGGCGAAGACATCGCCATAGAGATAGAGATCGAGCACGGCGACCTTGTGGCCGGCATCGAGCAGCTTCGGCACCAGCATGCTGCCGACATAGCCGGCGCCGCCAGTGACCAGAACGTTCCAGGTGCGATAGGAGGTGCTCATGCCGATAGCCTTTTCTGCTGGACGACCGGGCCGGCCGCCGTTTCCGCGCCCCAACCGCAGGCGATGTCGAGCACCGCATGGCAGAGCGCCTCGTGCGTCACTTCGACGAAGCCGTATTCCTGTGCCGGGACGTAAATATTGTAGTCGCCGAGCCGACGCAGCTTGTTGTCCGGGCTGAAGCCGCTGAAGGTGAAGATGCCGCTGCCGGTATTGCGCGCCGCGTCGGCGGCGAAGAGGATGTTCTTGGAATTGCCCGACGAGGAAATGGCGACCAGCAGGTCGCCCTTGCGCGCGTGCATCTCGATCTGCTTGGCAAAGACGAATTCGTAGCCGAAATCGTTGCCGAGGCAGGTGAGCGCCGCGCCGTCGGCGAAGCAGCAGGCGCGCATGCCCCCGTTCTTGCTGAAGTCGTTGGCCATGTGGCTGGCGATGGCGGCCGAGCCGCCGTTGCCGACGAACATGATCTTGTTGCCGGCCGCGTGCACGGCGCGCATGCGCGCGACCGCCGCCGAGAAGAAGGCGTGCAGCGGCACCGCGTTGCCGCGCGCGTCGGTGACCTCGGCGGCCAGCGGCAGCCGGGCCAGGGTTTCGAAATAGCTGACGATGCGGTCCTGCACGACGGGCTCCCGCCTATTTCAGCAAGGTGGTGACGAATTTCATCAGCGGCACCTTCTCCACCGACTGGCGGTGGCCGACGATGCCGACTTTGAGCGCGCCGACCGCGTTGCCGATGAAGCCGGCGACTTCCATCGGCGTGCCGGCCGCGACCAGCGGCGAGGTGATGGCGAGGAACGCGTCGCCGGCGCCGACCGTGTCGACGACCTGCTGGGTGAAGGCGGGAATGCGGCTGATGCCTGCAGCCTTGTCATAGGTGACGCAGCCGTTCTTGCCGTGCGTCACGATCAGACGGTTGCAGCCGACCGCCGGCGCCAGGCGGGTCTCGATCAGTTCCGCGAGGTCGGTGAAGCGATCGTGCATCGCCAGCCGCGCCTCCGGCGCGTCGATGCAGACATAGTCGGCCTGCTTGTACTTGGTGATCAGGTTGTAGCCGTGGTTGGCGCTGTTCGATTGCGCGTTCACCGCCAGGAACGGCGCATGCTCGGTCGCCGTGTCGATCGCCCGGCCGGTCATCATGCCGTGGCCGAAGTCGGTGATGATCACCACGTCGGCGTCCCTGGCCTTGCGCGCGATCAGCTCGTTGAGCTGGCGCTCGATGCGGCCTTCGATCGGCGTCTCGTCGAAATGATAGACCTCGAACAGCTTGCGCATGTGGCCGGGATCGACGAAGCGGCACTTGCGCGTGGTCGGTACGTTGGGGCGGAACAGGAAGTCGCAGGAGACGTTCGACTTGAGGTTCTTGCGGATCAGCCCCTCATGGCTTTCCTGCTCGCCGAGCACGCTGACGATCTCGACCTCGGCGCAGAAGTCGGCGACGTGGTTTGCCGCGGCGATGACGCCGCCGGCGAAGAGTTCGCGGCTCTCGAAGCGCGCCGCGATCATGTTTTCCTTGGGCGTCTTGCCCATGGGGACGGCATATTGATATTCGTCGACGATGGTGTCGCCGATCAGCAGCACCCGCTTGTCCTGCACGTTATCGATCGCGGCGAGCGCGCGGGCCAGCATGTCGGTCGGGCGCCGCTCGCTGAGATAGGCGTTCACCTCCGGATCGAAAACGGCAAGATGCCGGTTGATCAGGTTCGACGACGAGAAGGTGATGTCGTCGGTGAAGACGATGCGGCCGCCGTAGCTCTCGACGATCTCCTTCTCCTTGGAGATCTTGCCGGTGATGTCCTCATCCTCGTTCTTGTAGTCGGAGCCCTTGACGTAGATGTCGGGGCGGACGAGATGCAGCACGCCTTCCCCGGTCGGCCAGTTGCTGACGGCGACGAACTCCACGCATTCCAGCGCCGCGATCATCTCGGCGCGGAACATCTCCGGGAAGACCGGGCGGCCCGGCCCCTTGTTGACGTGCTTGTCGGTGGTGACGGTGACGAAGAGCGCATCGCCCTCGGCGCGCGCCGCCTCGAGATGGCGCACATGGCCCATATGCATGAGATCGAAGCAGCCGTGCGCCAGCGCGATCCGGCGCCCCTGACGGCGCAAGACCTTGGCGATTTCCGCCAGTTCGTCGACAGTCTTGATCTTGTCGCGGGCCTTGGCCGGGGCCACCGGAACGGCTGCTGCAGCGTCGTTCTCGGACGGCTGGCGAATAGGCAATACGGTCATAAGCGGAACGCCCGCGGATGTTCTACCGCGCGGATTGTCGTCCGGCTTGCTTAAGAGACTCCTAACGATCTGTAAAATTTGCGCAAATCTGCTGGTATTGGTTAATTGGGCATGGTCGGCGGCCGGCCCGCGCCGCCGCCGCGCGAAGGTCCGCCATGAGCCAACGCCATCTCGACCGCCTGTTCCACCCGACCTCGGTCGCCGTCATCGGCGCCTCCGACCAGGCGCACAGCGTCGGCGCCGTGGTCATGCGCAACCTGCTGGCGGGCAATTTCGCCGGCCCGATCATGCCGGTCAATCCCAAGCACGCCTCGATCGCCGGCGTATTGAGCTATCCCGATGTCGGCGCGCTGCCGGTCGCGCCCGATCTCGCCGTCATCTGCACCGCGCCGCCGGCCATCCCCGAGACCATCGCCGCGCTCGGCGCCCGCGGTACCCGGGCGGCCGTGGTCATCACCGCCGGCCTGTCGCGCCAGAAGGGTGCCGACGGCCGCAGCCTGCAGCAGGCCATGCTGGAGGCGGCCCGGCCGCATGTCATGCGCGTCCTGGGGCCGAATTGCGTCGGCCTGCTGGTGCCCGGCGTCAACCTCAACGCGTCTTTCGCCCATGCCGCCGCCCTGCCCGGCCGCATCGCCTTCGTCAGCCAGTCCGGCGCGCTCTGCACGGCCGTGCTCGACTGGGCCCGCTCGGCCGGCATCGGCTTCTCGCACTTCGTCTCGCTCGGCGACTCCGCCGACGTGGATTTCGGCGACGTGCTCGACTATCTCGCCGCCGACGCCGGCACCCGCGCCATCATGATCTACGTCGAATCCGTCAGCCAGGCGCGCAAGTTCATGTCGGCGGCGCGCGGTGCGGCGCGCAACAAGCCGGTGGTCGCCATCAAATCCGGCCGCGTGCGCGAGGCGGAGCAGGCCGCCGCCTCGCACACCGGCGCGCTCGCCGGCAACGACGAGGTCTATTCGGCCGCCTTTCGCCGCGCCGGCATCCTCAGGGTCGATACCACCGCGGAGCTGTTCGAGGCCGTGGAGACCCTGGCCCGCGCCCGCTACCTTCCCGGCGAGCGGCTCGCCATCATCACCAACGGCGGCGGCCCCGGCGTGATGGCGGTGGACGACCTGATCCGCGGCGGCGGCCAATTGGCCGCGTTCGCCCCGGAGACCATGGCGGCGCTCGACCGGGCGCTGCCGAGCATCTGGAGCCACGGCAACCCGCTCGACGTGGTCGGCGACGCGCCGGCCGGCCGTTTCAGCGACGCGCTCCGCATCGTGGCGAAGGACGCGGGCGTCGACGCCTTGCTGGCAATGCATGCGCCGACCGCCATCGTGCCGGCGGCCGAAGTTGCCGAGGCGGTGATCCAGGCGTCCAAGGAAACCCGCAAGAACGTGCTGACCTGCTGGCTCGGGCGGGACGCGGCCGCGCCCGCGCGCCGGCTTTTCGCCGAGGCCGGCCTGCCGACCTTCGACACGCCCGACAGCGCCGTCAGGGCCTTCCTGCACATGGCGGAATATCGGCGCAGCCAGGAGCTCCTGATGGAGACGCCGCCGGCCGCGGCGGAGGATTTCGTCCCCGATACGGCCGCCGCCCGCGCCATCTTTGCCCGCGCGCTCGACGCCGGCCGCATCGTGCTCACCGAGCCGGAAGCCAAGGCCGTCCTGGCGGCCTATCGCATTCCGGTGGTGCGGACGCTGCAGGCCGCCGACGGCGAGGCGGCGGTGCGCCAGGCCGAGGCGCTCGGCTTTCCGGTGGCCTTGAAGATCCTCTCGCCCGACATCTCGCACAAGAGCGACGTCGGCGGGGTGGCGCTCGACCTGGAGGGGCCGAACGCGGTGCGCCGCGCCGCTGCAGCCATGCAGGCCCGCATCGCCAGGCTGAAGCCTGCGGCCAGGCTGGAAGGCTTCACCGTGCAGCCGATGGTCCGGCGCCTCAATGCCAGCGAACTCATTCTCGGCGTCGCCACCGATCCGATTTTCGGCCCGGTCGTGCTCTTCGGCCAGGGCGGCACCGCGGTCGAAGTGATCGAGGACCGCGCCGTCGCCCTGCCGCCGCTCAATCTTGGCCTGGCCCGGGAGCTGGTATCGCGCACCCGTGTCGCCAAGCTGCTGGCCGGCTATCGCGACCGGCCGGCCATCGACCATGCCGCGCTCCAGCGCACCCTGGTGCAGGTCTCGCAGATGGTGATCGACCTGCCGGAACTGGCCGAGCTCGATATCAACCCGCTGTTCGCCGATGCCGACGGGGTGCTGGCGCTCGATGCCCGCATCCGCCTCGCACCAACCTCGCTCCGCGCCGCCGAGCGGCTGTCGATCTCGCCCTATCCGCAGGACCTCGCCGAAGCCTTGACCCTGGGCTCGGGCCGCACCGTCACGCTCAGGCCGATCCGCCCCGAGGACGAGCCGGCGCACCAGGCATTCTTCTCGCACCTGAAGCCGGAGGATGTGCGCTTTCGCTTCTTCGGCGTGGTGCGGCAACTGTCGCATTCGCAGACCGCGCGCTTCACCCAGATCGACTACGACAGGGAAATGGCCTTCATCGCCACGGCCGCCGCCGCCGACGGCACCGCCGAGACCCTCGGTGTCGCCCGCAGCATCAGCGATCCCGACAACCAGCAATGCGAGTTCGCCATCATCGTGCGTTCGGACATGAAGGGCCAGGGCCTGGGCTCGGCCCTGATGCGCAAGCTGATCCGCTACGCGCGCGGCCGCGGCACGCAGACCATGGTCGGTCAGGTGCTCTACGAGAACCGCCCGATGCTGGCGTTGGTGGAACGGCTCGGCTTCACCCTGCGCTCGATGCCGGGCAGCGATGCCGTCGAGGTGCGCCTCGACCTGACCCGGCCTTGATTCCGGCCGCTCAGCTCCGCTTGACCACTTCCTCTTCCCAGGCCCGTTCCAGCCGGCGCAGCAACTGGCAGGCGGCCTCGAGCTCGGTGCCGCTTTCGCCGGTGGAAAAGGCGACGGCGTTGCGGTCGGTCATCTCGGCCACCTGGCGGCAGAGATCGCGCCCCTTCTGCGTCGCCCGGATCAAGGTCGAGCGACGATCGTGCGGCGAGCGCTGCTGCTCCAGATAGGCGCATTCGACCAGGCGCTTGAGGTTGTAGGAGGCGTTCGAGCCGAGATAGTAGCCGCGGTCCATGAGGCTGCGGACGTTGATCTCTTCCTCGCCGATGTTGCCGAGCAGCATGCACTGCACGGCATTGATATCGACCACGCCCAATCGGTCCAGGCTCGTGCGCAACACGTCCAGGTAGCGCCGATGCAACCGCTCGATCAGGTGCGTCAGCTCGTAATAGGTCTGCGTCACAAGTCCTCCGCATTCTGCGTTCACGACGGGCGATGCCGAAAGTGGCCGATATTCCCCCGCCAAGGTTTACCAAACCGTAAAGCGGCGCGCGCGGGACAAATGCCCTGATCCAGAGGATGAATCGACCCCGGCATAGGAACCGGCGGGCCGCTTTACGGACCTTAAACCGGAAGTTGTCGAACCGGCATGTATTGATTCAAAACACTTTACACGACGTTAATAAATTTTATGTTGAGATAACTGGTGGGAAGATTATGATTCTCCTCGAAGATATTGCCTTTGGCCAGAATTGGGAAGTCGGAGGAGATCGTGCCGCAGACCTATTGGGCCCGAATCCGCAACCGCGCTGAACGGAAATTTGGCTAGCGCGCATGGCCGAAGTCGAGCGCCACACCAGCAGCGACCTGATGGCCTTGGCGCGCGACCGCGCCGCGAACAGCCGCCGCCGGCTGCTGGAAAACATGACCGATCTCTTCCTGTCGACCGACGCACGGCTCAGCGAGCGCGAGCGGGCGCTGATGGAAGAGATCATCGTCAAGCTGGTGCACGAGATGGAAATGCAGGTGCGGAGCGAGCTGGCGGAACGGCTGGCCGCCGCCGACGCCGCGCCGCACGAACTGATCGTCCTGCTGGCCAACGACGCCATCGAGATCGCCCGTCCGGTGCTGCAGCGCAGCCGCCTGCTGCAGGACACCGACCTCGTCGAGATCGTCCGCCAGCGCACCCAGGAGCATCGCCTGGCCGTGGCGGCGCGCGATGGCCTGAGCGAAACCGTGAGCCAGGCGCTGATCGATTTCGGCGACGATCAGGTGGTGGAGACGCTGATCGCCAACCGCGACGCCATCATATCGCGGCAGGCGATCGAGTACCTGGTCGAGGAATCGCGCCGCGTCGACCGTTTCCAGCAGCCGCTGCTGCAGCGTCCCGACCTGCCGGCCGACCTTGCCAACCGCATGTTCTGGTGGGTTTCCGCCGGGCTGCGCGAGGCCATCCTCACCAGCCATCCGATCGACGAGATGCTGCTCGACGAGTTGCTGGAGGAATCCGCCGCCGCGGTCGCGCTGCGGCCGGGCCTGCAGCAGAGCGATGCGGAGAAGCTCGCCGTCGCGGTCACCGAACGCGGCGCCATGGGCGAGCGCTACGTGCTGCAGAATCTGCGCAGCGGCCATGTGCTCGCCGCCATCGCCGGCCTTGCCAAGATGGCCGGCGCCGACCTCGCCACCGTGCGGCGCGTGGCGTTCGACCCCGGCGGCGAGGCGCTCGCCGCCTGCTGCAAGGCCGCCGACCTCAGCCGCTCCGGCTTCGCCGCAGTCTTTCTGCTGACCCGCGAAGCGCAGGAGGGCGGCCAGATAATCGAGCCCGGCCGCGTCGAAGCCATGATGCAGCTTTACGACAATCTCGATCACCGTCACGCCCGCGCCACGCTGCGGCTGTGGATGCGCGAAGACGGCTATCGCGACGCGGTCAACCGGCTCAACGAAGGATCGGCGGCCACGACGAAGAACCGCGCCTGAAGCTATGCGAGGGGATGGGGGCATGAACGAAGCAAGAGACGCGGCACTGGCGGCACGCGAGCCGGCCAACGACCATGCGCGCGATGGCGCCCTCCCGGCCAATACCGCGGCGGAGCTGATGACGCTGGTCGGCGAGTCCCTGCTCGACGCGCTGTTCGGCCATGGCGCGCCGAGCTACCTTGCCAGCGTCGACGGCGAACTGCTCTACGCCAACGCGGCCTACCGCAAATTGAGCGACGAGAAGAACCCGCGGCTGCTACCTTCGCACCGGCGCGCGGTGCTCCGGGTTCGCGAGCGCGGCGAAGCCTTCATGCTGCACGAGACGATCGGGGCCCATGACAACGCCCGCACCTATACCAGCCGGCACTCCCCGATCATGGCGCCCGACGGCAGCATTGCCGCCGTCGCCGCCAGCTTCAACGATGCGACCGGGGAAACCGAGGCCCGCGCCCGCGCCCGCCGCGAACGCCAGCGGTTGCAGGACGTGATCCGCTCGACCTCGGACTGGGTCTGGGAGACCGACGAGACCGGCGCCATCAGCTTCGTCTCCGACCGGGTCACCGAAGCGCTCGGCATCCCGCCGCTGCTGGTGAAGGGGCGGCCGCTGCTCGGCATCGGCCGTTTCGTGCCGGCCGAAGGCGACCGCGCGCCGGCCGTCATGCAAGGCCGCCGGCCGTTCCGCGATGCGCCGTTCGAAATCGAGGACCGCACCGGCGAGACCCGCCGCTTCCACCTGAGCGGCGTGCCGGTCTATGACGACGCCGGGCGCTTCCTTGGCTTTCGCGGCACCGCCAGCGACATCAGCGAACGGCATGCCGCCGA
>DATKQA010000737.1:0-2375 GCA_035523835.1 Candidatus Sulfotelmatobacter sp. | reverse complement strand
GGGCTGGACCTTTTCGGCAGCAGCAAGAAGGACGACAACCCGGGCGGCGGCGGCGGCATCGGCGTCAACAGCTTCCTGTGGCGCGCCACGCTCGACACGCTCGGCTTCATGCCGCTGGCATCGGCCGACCCCTTCGGCGGCGTGATCATCACCGACTGGTATTCGGCGCCGACGGTGCCCGACGAGCGCTTCAAGGCCACGGTCTATATTCTCGACCGCCGGCTCAGGGCCGATGGCATCAAGGTCGCCGTGTTCAAGCAGGCGAAGGGCCAGAACGGGGAATGGCAGGACGCGGCCGTGGCGCCCGACACCATGACCAAGCTGGAAGACGCCATCCTGACGCGGGCCCGCCAGTTGCGGATCGATTCGTCGGCAAGATAGCCGCGGCGCACCGCTCTGCTTGATTTCACCCCGACCTTGTGGGACAGGGAATGCGGCCGTCGCCTGATGGCCGTCGTGCCAGTCCGCGCCCGCAGAGCAGGATGCGATCGTAATGTCGCGCTATAACGCCAAGGAAACCGAGGCCAAGTGGCAGGCGGCCTGGAACCGGTGCCAGACCTTTGCCGTGCGCGAGGACAAGGGCCGCCCGAAGTACTACGTGCTGGAGATGTTTCCCTATCCGTCGGGACGCATCCACATGGGCCACGTGCGCAACTACACCATGGGCGATGTGGTGGCGCGCTACAAGCGGGCGCGCGGCTTCAACGTGCTGCACCCCATGGGCTGGGACGCGTTCGGCCTGCCGGCGGAAAATGCCGCGCGCGACAAGGGCGTGCATCCGGCCGACTGGACCTACAGCAACATCGCCGACATGCGCCGCGACCTGCAGAGCATGGGCCTGTCGCTCGACTGGACGCGCGAGCTGGCCACCTGCCATCCCGGCTATTACGGGCACCAGCAGCGGCTGTTCCTCGACCTGCTGGCCGCCGGCCTGGCCTATCGCAAGGAAAGCGCGGTCAATTGGGACCCGGTGGACCAGACCGTGCTGGCCAACGAGCAGGTCATCGACGGCCGCGGCTGGCGTTCCGGCGCGCCGGTGGAGAAGCGCAAGCTGTCGCAGTGGTTCCTGAAGATCACCGCTTTTGCCGGCGAGCTCCTGGCGGCCTTGCAGACGCTCGACCGCTGGCCGGAACGGGTGCGCGTGATGCAGGAGAAATGGATCGGCCGCTCGGAAGGGCTGCAGATGCATTTCGCGCTGATCGGCCGGCCGGAAGCGGTGGAAATCTACACCACGCGCCCCGACACCCTGTTCGGCGCCAGCTTCCTCGCCCTTTCGCCGGAGCATCCGCTGGCGCAGCGCCTGGCCCGGGAGAAGCCCGAGGTCGCCGCTTTCGTGGCCGAAGCCTTGCGCACCGGCACCAGCGAGGCGGCGATCGAGACGGCGGAGAAGCGCGGCCTGGATACCGGCGTGCGGGCCAGGCATCCGTTCGTGACCGGCTTGGAACTGCCGGTCTATGTCGCCAACTTCGTGTTGATGGAATATGGCACCGGCGCGATCTTCGGCTGCCCGGCGCATGATGAGCGCGACTATGCCTTCGCCACGAAATACGGCCTGCCGATCCGCTGGGTGGTCTGCCCGCCCGGCGCCGACCTGGCCAGCCTCGCGGCGCGCGGCGAACCCTATGTGGAGAAGACCGGCAAGCTGGTGAATTCCGGCTTCCTCGACGGCAAAGGCGTGCCGGACGGCATTCGCGCCGCCATTGCCGAGGCCGAGGCGATGCAGATCGGCAAGGGCGTCACCAACTACCGCCTGCGCGACTGGGGCGTATCGCGGCAGCGCTATTGGGGCTGCCCGATCCCGGTGATCCATTGTCCGGCCTGCGGCATCGTGCCGGTGCCGGCCGCCGACCTGCCGGTGAAGCTGCCCGACGACGTGCGCTTCGACAGGCCGGGCAATCCGCTCGACCACCATCCGACCTGGAAGCACGTCGCCTGTCCGACATGCGGCAGGCCGGCGACGCGTGAGACCGACACGTTCGACACGTTCTTTGAATCCTCCTGGTATTTCCTGCGCTTCTGCTCGGCGCGCGCGCCGGTCGCTTTCGAGCGCGACGCGGCCAAGTATTGGATGCCTGTCGACCAGTATATCGGCGGTGTCGAGCACGCCGTGCTGCACCTGCTCTATTCGCGCTTTTTTATGCGCGCGCTCAGGGAATGCGGCTATCTCGACCTCGACGAGCCGTTCGCCGGCCTGTTCACCCAGGGCATGGTCTGCCACCAGACCTATCAGAACGTCGAAGGCGAGTGGCTCTTCCCGGAGGAGGTGTCGAGTGACGCCGCCGGACGCCTGGCCGACGGCGAAGGCCGGCCGGTGCTCGCCGGGCGACTCGAAAAAATGAGCAAGTCCAAGAAGAACGTGGTCGGGCTCGACACGA
>DATKQA010000736.1:0-2221 GCA_035523835.1 Candidatus Sulfotelmatobacter sp. | reverse complement strand
GGTTTCACGACCCAGTGACCGGTCTCAGGTGATCAGGCGTCCAGCTTCTGCTGGATGGCCGCGTTGCGGATCGCCTTCTGCAGCTTCTCGAACGCGCGAACCTCGATCTGGCGCACGCGCTCGCGGCTGATGCCGTATTCGCGGCTGAGATCTTCCAAGGTCGCCGGCTCGTCCTTCAGCCGCCGCTCCTCCAGGATGTGCCGCTCGCGCTCGTTCAGCGTCGCCATGGCCTTGTCCAGCAGGCGCTTGCGGATGCTGCTCTCCTCGTTCTCGCCGAGCTGCGTCTCCTGGCTTGCCGTCTCGTCGACCAGCCATTCCTGCCACTCGCCGTCGCCGTCGATGCGCATCGGCGCGTTGAGCGAATGGTCGGGCGCCGCCAGGCGGCGGTTCATGCTGATGACGTCGCTCTCCGGCACGTCGAGATCGTGGGCGATCTTCTTGACGTTCTCCGGCGACAGGTCGCCCTCGTCGATGGCGGCGAGCTGCCCCTTGATCCGGCGCAGGTTGAAGAACAGTTTCTTCTGCGCCGCCGTGGTGCCGATCTTCACCAGCGACCAGGAGCGCAGGATGTATTCCTGGATCGAGGCGCGGATCCACCACATGGCATAGGTGGCGAGGCGGAAGCCGCGGTCGGGATCGAAGCGCTTCACCGCCTGCATCATGCCGATATTGCCTTCCGAGATCAGCTCGCCGATCGGCAGGCCATAGCCGCGGTAGCCCATGGCGATCTTGGCCACCAGGCGCAGGTGCGAGGTGACCAGGCGATGCGCCGCCTCGATGTCGCCGTGCTGCTGCCAGCGCTTGGCCAGCATGAATTCCTCCTCCGGCGCCAGCATGGGAAATTTGCGGATTTCCTGCAGGTAGCGCGTGAGCGAGCCTTCCGGCGTCAGGGACGGCATGGTGGTATTGGTCATGGCAGAAAACTCCCGAGGGCGTCCGCACCTGCAACCCGGCCACTCAAAGGCCGTGTCATCACTTTTCCTTGCAATGCGGACAGGAGCGGTCGGACGGGTCCCCCGAACGGCGGCTCAAGTGATATGCCCCCTCACTGATGATTAAGATACCGCTCCCGGGCTGGGAAGTCAATAATAGCCCTAAAAATTACTCGGCTATTAGCCCGCGGCCGTGAGGGCGGATATGAGGTCGCGCATGTCGTCCGGCAAGGGGCTCTCGAAGCGGAGCGCCCGGCCGCTGACCGGGTGGCGGAAGCCGAGCAGCCAGGCGTGCAGCGCTTGGCGCCGGAGAGCGGCGACCTGTTCCCGGGCGGCCTCGGGCAGGGCGTTGAGCCGGCTGCCGCGCCGGCGGCCGTAGAGCGGGTCGCCGATCAGGGGATGGCCGATATGGGCGAGATGCACCCTGACCTGATGGGTCCGCCCGGTGGCAAGGCGGCAATCGAGCAGGCTGGCGAGGCCGCCGAGGCGCCGTTCCAGCCGGTAGCGGGTGAGGGCGGGCTTGCCGCCGCCGCCGACCACCGCCATGCGCTTCCGCTCGTTGGGGTCGCGGCCGATATTGCCCTCGATGACCCCCTCGATCGGCGCCGGCGCGCCCCAGATCAGGGCGCGATAGCCGCGCTCGATGGTATGGGCGGCGAAAAGCCGGGCAAGGCCGGCATGGGCGGCATCGTGCTTAGCCGCCACCAGCAGGCCGGAGGTGTCCTTGTCGATGCGATGCACGATGCCCGGCCGGCGCACGCCGCCAATGCCGGAGAGCGAGGCGCCGCAATGGGCGATCAGGGCATTGACCAGGGTGGCATCCGGGTTGCCCGGCGCCGGATGCACCACCATGCCGGCCGGCTTGTCGATGACGATGAGGTCGGCATCCTCATAGACGATCTGCAGCGCTATGGCTTGGCCGCGCGGCGTCGGATCGGCCGCCGGCGGCAGGCTCAGGCGATAGGCCTGGCCTGGTTTGACCCGGTGCGACGGCTCGGTTATGGTCTGCCCCGCCGCCGCGACATGGCCGGATTCGATCAATAGTTTCAATCGTGCCCGGCTGAGGCTTCCGGGCAGGCCGCCGGCCAGGAAACGGTCGAGCCGTTCGCCGGCATCGGCGGCACGCGCGGTCAGCCAATGGATGGTTTCGCCGGGGTCGGTCATGGTGATGGAGCCGCCGCAGAACATACGCCTGCTCAAGGCCGTCGTCATCGGCCTCGGGGTGCTCCTGATGATCGCCTTGACGGTGGTGGTGGCCACCATCGTCAGCCGCACCACCCGCATGGTGG
>DATKQA010000735.1:0-3521 GCA_035523835.1 Candidatus Sulfotelmatobacter sp. | reverse complement strand
GCGCCTCGGACTGTTCAAGCTGGTCGAGCGCCTCCTCGACCCTGTCCTGCAGCGCGAGGGTTGGCTGTCGCGCGATGCGTTGCGCGGATTGCACGAGGCCGTTCAGGCGCAGCACCGCGAACATCGGGCGCTGGCGGAGAGTGCGCTCTGGCACTCGCTCTCGTGGCTGCTCGGCACCGTCGAAGTGTGGCTGGCACTGCATTTCATGGGTTTCGACATCGATCTGCGCGAGGCGCTGATCCTGGAAAGCCTCGGCCAGGCCGCACACAGCGTCGGCTTCATGATGCCGGGCGCCATCGGCGTGCAGGAGGGCGGGCTGGTGCTGGTCGGCGCCGTGCTCGGTCTGCCGGCGGAAGCGGCGCTCGCGCTCTCGCTCGCCAAGCGGCTGCGCGAGGTGATGCTCGGCCTGCCCGGACTTGCCGCCTGGCAATATCTCGAGGGCCGGCAGCTCTGGCCGCGCAAGGCGTCGAGTTCGTGACAGCTCCTTCGCGTCAGGAGCCGGCGAGCGCCTTGATGCGGCTTTCCAGCAGGTGCAGCAGGCCGTCGGGACCGGATCTGGCCAGCACGGCGCTGAACTCGCCGCGCCGCACCGCGAGCTGGCTGATGCTGCCATCGAGGTAGATGTCGATGATCTTCCAGCCGTCGCCGGCCTGGTGCAGCAGGTAGTTGAAGCGCACGGCATCGCCCTTGGCCGGCTTCATCACCGTCGCGACGACCATCCCTTGCGGCGATTCCTTCTGCTCCGTCACGGCGAACTGCTCGCCGTCGTAATCGTTGAACTGGTTGGCATAGGTGGCGATGGAGAAGCGGGCGAAGGCGTCGGCCAGCGCCTTCTGCTGCTCCGGTGTCATCTTCGCCCAGGCGCTGCCGGTGGCGATCCGGGTCATGGCGGGAAAATCGAAGGCCCGCTGCATTGCCGGCGCCAGCAGGTCGTAGCGCCCCTGGTAGCCGAGCTTCTTCGCGTCGCGCATGGCATGCTGCAGCGCCGTATCGAACGCCGTCACCGTCGTCTTCGGACCGCCGGCCGCCTCGTCGAGCGCTCGTGCCGGCGCACCGGCACAGCCAAGCACGATCGTCAAAGCGAGCAGAAACCGACCGCACCAGCAGGCGATGCGGTCGCGAGGGGCGTGCTTTTGTCCGTTCAATGCCATGCTCCGTCTTTGAGGCCCGCGGCCACCTGCCACAAGGTGGCGAGCGCCCGCGCCGTATCCGCGGCAAGTCCGGCGAGCGCCGGCAGTTCCCCCGGTGCCGCAAAAAGCCGCGCGAGCGTCGCCAGCGGCCGGATCTCGCCGTCGTTCGCCAGTCCGGCCATCGCGCTCGAGGGAATGGCGCGCCGCGCCGGATCGGCGATCGCCCGCATCACGACCAACGGCACGGACCGGCGCGCCGCGGCCCGCGCCACGCCGTGGCTCTCCATGTCGACGGCGGCGGCACCGGTGCGGGCCAGGAGCGCCGCCTTTTCGCCGGCATCGGCAACCGGCCGATCGGAACCGGCCAACGGCCGCTCGCTCACCGAGAAGCCGTTGAGACGGGACTGCACGGCCTTCCGCCAGACGCCGTCGGTCGCGATGCGATCGCCGCCGGGAAGCGCGACCTCGCTCGCCAGAACGAAACTCCCCGCCTTCAACGACGGATCGAGGCCGCCGGCGACGCCAAAACTCAACAGGACTTCCGCTCCTCGGTCGATCAGATCGTCCGCCAGCGCTTCCGCCCGGACGGAATCGGCATGCGCGACGGCGATCCACTGCTCGGCCGGGCGCGCGAAGACCGACGCACAGCGCATGGTCAGGATCAGCCGCTCGATCGGCAAGCCGACGACGGCGGCGAGTTGCGTCATCCGGCGCCGCTCAAAGGCCGTGGGCCACGCGCCGGTCGTTCCCACGCATCAGGTTGCGATAGCGCGCCAGGGCCCAGAGCGGGAAATATTGCGCATAGCCGTGATAGCGTAGATAGAAGACGCGCGGGAAGCCGACCGCCGTATACCAGTCCTCCGGCCAGCGCTCGCCGCCTTCGGCGTGGCGCAACAGGAAATCGATGCCGCGGCGGACTTCCCCGCGCTCGACCGCGCCGGCCGCCATCAGACCGAGCAATGCCCAGGCGGTCTGCGACGGCGTGCTGGCCTTGCCGGCGTAGCGCTGCTCCTGCCAGTAGCTGGCGCAATCCTCGCCCCAGCCGCCGTCGGGGTTCTGCCGCGCCAGGAGATAGTCGACCGCGCGCTGCACCTCCGGCGCGGTCGGCTCGACGCCGGCCGCGTTCAGCGCGCACAGCGCCGACCAGGTGCCGTAGATGTAGTTGGTGCCCCAGCGGCCGAACCAGGAGCCGTCGCTTTCCTGCTCGCGGCGCAGGAAGGCCAGGCCGCGCTCGGTCGCCGCACGGCCGCGCTCGTCGCCAAGCTGCACCAGCATGCCGATGCAGCGGGCGCTGACGTCGCTGGTCGGCGGGTCGAGCAGGGCGCCGTGATCGGCGAAGGGAATGTGATTGAGCAGGTAGTGAGTGTTTTCCGCGTCGAACGCGCCCCAGCCGCCGTTCTCGGACTGCATGCCGACGATCCATTCCACCGCCGGGTCGAGGATGGCCGGATAGCCGTTCTTGGCCGCGCGGTCGAAGGCCATCGCCACCACGGCGGTGTCATCGACATCCGGATAATGGTCGTTGCGGTACTGGAAGGCCCAGCCGCCGGAGCGCAGGCCCGGCCGCTGCGCCGCCCAGTCGCCGGCAACCGTGGTGATCTGGCGCTCGGCCAGCCAGCGGAGCGCGCGCCCGATCGCCGGATCGTCGCCCGGCACGCCCGCCTCCATCAGCGCATGCAGCACGAGACCGGTGTCCCAGACCGGCGACAGGCAGGGCTGGCAATAGGCGGTGTCGCCCTCGATCACCAGGAGCTTGCGGATCGCCGCCTTGGCGACGGCAAGCTGCGGATGGTCCGGCGCGTAGCCGAGCGCATCGAAAGCCATCACCGTATTGGCGATGGCGGGAAAGATGCCGCCGAGGCCGTCGTCGCCATTCAGCCGCTCGCCAATGAAGGCGACGGCGGCAGCGACGGCGCGGCGGCGTGCGCCCTTGGGGAAATGCGGCTCGAGCTGCTTCAGCAGGCGGTCGAGACCGAGGAAGAAGCGGCCGGCGCGCGAGCCTGTCGGATTGCGCAGGGGCGGCGGCGCCGTGAACGGCGATTGCAGGAACAGCTCGTCGATGCCGATGGCTTGCGGATTGCGCGCCTTCGGTTTCAGCAGCATCAGGATCAGGAGCGGCACGATGACCGTGCGCGACCAGTAAGAGACCCGGTCGAGGTTGAACGGCGCCGAGGACGGCAGCAGCATCATCTCGACCGGCATGCGCGGCACCGCGTCCCACGGCATGAGGCCGAACAGGGCGAGTGCTATGCGCGTGAAGACGTTGCAGGCGCCGGCGCCGCCATGCGCCAGGATGGCGGCACGCGCCCGGCGCATGTGCGGTGCATTCGGGTCGTCGCCCACGAGCTTGAGCGCGAAATAGGCCTTCACCGTGGCGCTGAGATCGAGGTC
>DATKQA010000734.1:0-4665 GCA_035523835.1 Candidatus Sulfotelmatobacter sp. | reverse complement strand
ACTTGCGCAGGAGTTCACGCTCGAAGAGTCCGGCTATCGCACCGGCGGTCCGGCGCGCTATGTGCGCGTGCGCGAGACGGGTGGGCGTCTCGGCTTCATCACGCCGCTGACGCACAATTTCTGCGAAAGCTGCAACCGGGTGCGGCTGACCTGCACCGGCACGCTCTACATGTGCCTGGGCCAGGAGGATGCCGCCGACCTCAGGGCGCCGCTGCGGGACAGCCAGCGCGACGACCTGCTGGAGGCCGCGATCGACGCCGCCATCGCCCGCAAGCCCAAGGGCCATGACTTCATCATCGACCGCCGGCACCGGCGGCCGTCGGTGCCGCGCCACATGAGCGTCACCGGCGGCTGACGCGCGGCGCGATTGCCGCCGGCGGCGCGAAGCGGCACAATCGGGCCGACAGTCCGGATTGGTCCATGCGTTTCATACCGATGCTAGGTCTGGCGCTGCTCGGCAGCGTCGCCGGCCGCCTGCCCCTGGCCACCGTCTGCCCGCTGGCGCTGGCCGCCGAGGCCGTGACGCCAGCCACCGTCGACGCGGTCGGCCGCCCGCTGGCGCCGGAGATCGCCACCATCCTGCGCGCCGTCGCCGCCGCGGACAGACGCCTGCCCCAGCTCGCGCCCGACGAGGCCAAGGCAGAGCGCACGCCGCAGCAGGCGGCAAAAACCCTCGACCGCTACCAGAAGGCTGCCGCCGACGGCTTCGTCTCGGCCCAATACAATCTCGCCGAGGCTCTGGTCGACCGTCGCGGCATCGCCCCCGATGTCGACCGGGCCATCGCCCTGCTGCGGCAGATCGCCGAGCGCGGCTACCAGCCGGCGCAGATGCGGCTCGCCGAGGAGAACCTGCGCGGCGAGGGCAAGGGAACCAGCCGGGCCGAGGCCTATGCCTGGTACAACGTCGCCTATCATGACGGCAACGGCGCAGCGGAACGGGCGCTGAGCCTGCTCGGCCCGCTGCTCACGCCGGCGGAACGGGAGACGGCGGACCGGCTGAGCCGCAGCATCGACGCGACCGTCACTCTCGGCCGCCAGCACCGGCCGCTGCCGAGCCAGCAGAAGACCCTCGACGCCGCGCTCATGGCGGCGCTCGACAGCGACGATCGCGTCAAGGTCGACGGGCTGCTGGCGCAAGGCGCCGATCCCGACGCGATCGACAAGGACGGCCGCAGCGCCATCATCAATGCCGCCTGGCGCGATCGCGGCCGCGTGGTGGCGCTGTTGCTCGAACGCGGCGCCGACACCGACCGGCGCGACGACGAAGGCCATACGGCGCTGGCCTGGGCGGCCATCAACGGCTATCCGGACATCGCGCTGAGCCTGCTCGCCGCCGGCAGCATGACCGGCATCCCCGACAAGGACGGACTGACCCCGCTGATGCGCGCTGCCTGGGACGGCCATCCCGACGTCGTGCGCGCCCTCCTGGACAACGGCGCCCGGACGGACCTCGCCGATGCCAGCGGCAAGACCGCGCTCGACCGCGCCTTGTCGCAGGACGACAAGACCATCGCGGCGATGCTGCGCCGGGCCGCCGGCACGCACTGATCCCGCGCCGGTCCGGTCTATTCCAGCTTGATCTGGTGGGCGAAGGTTTCGCCGTCGGAAATGGTGATCTCGGTGAAGCCGAGCAGCCGCGCCAGGTCGAAGAAGGTGAAGATGTCGTCCACCTTCAGCTCGCGCACCAACGGCGTGGTGCGCACCACCGCCGTGAGCTGCGCGAGAAGAGCGCGAGCCTGATAGACGGTGCGAAAACCGTTGTCGCCGAGCGAGACGATGATGAGCTTCTCCGCATCGTTGCCCTTGGCGAAGATGGCATAGGTCGGGGCGTAGGGCTTGCCGAGCTGCTGCTGGGTGAGCGTGGTAACAAAGGCGAGTCGGGTGGCGCGGGTGACATCGGCGGCCGGCGTCGCGCGCGACGTATAGACCTCGCGGCTGGTCAGTTCGGGATAGTAATAGCCGTTCTGGCTTTCCTCGGAATTGACCACATTCGGCGGGTTTTCCTGGTCCTTGTCGGCCGCGCCGGCGACCGCCGGCAGGATAGTGCCGATCGCAATCGCTACCGCCGCCAGCCCCAGCCATCCGCGCATCGATCGGCACCCCTGCCCCGGTGCCGGCAATCATGGCCGCAGCGCCGGTCATCGGCAAGGTCCCGGCAGAGCAAATTGTCGCAGACGTGGCACTGCTGGCACACCCGACCGCGTCGGCTATACTCCACGCGCCCATGGCCGGCCCGGAGCTTGCCGCGATGTCGTATGAGAAGATTGCCTTTGTCGCCGACCAGAGCGAGAACGCGCAGGCGGCGCAGAAGGAACTCGCGGCCCGCTACAACGCCGTTCCCCTGGAGGCGGCGGATGTCATCGTCACGCTCGGCGGCGACGGTTTCATGCTGCGCACGCTGCACCGCTACATGCAGCTCGGCAAGCCGTTCTACGGCATGAACCGCGGCACGGTCGGTTTCCTGCTCAACAACTTCGAGTCGGAGAGCCTGCCCGAGCGCCTCGCCAGCGCGGTGATCGCCACGCTCAATCCGCTGCGCATGCGCGCCGTGCGCGAGGCCGGCACCGAGCAGGACGCCCTCGCCATCAACGAGGTCAGCCTGCTGCGCCAGACCCGTCAGCTCGCCCGCATCCGCATCGCGATCGACGGCCGCGTGCGCCTCGACGAACTAAGCTGCGACGGCGTCCTGGTGGCGACCCCGGCCGGCAGCACCGCCTACAATCTGTCGGCACACGGGCCGATCCTGCCGCTCAGCGCCAATGTGCTGACAATGACGCCGATCAGCGCCTTCCGGCCGCGGCGCTGGCGCGGCGCCCTGCTGCCGCGCGGCGCCCAGGTGCGCTTCGAGGTGCTGGAACATTACAAGCGTCCGGTCAGCGCCGTGGCCGACCAGACCGAGGTGCGCGACGTCGTCGAGGTGACGGTCGCCGAGGCAAGCGACATCAGCCTCCGCCTGCTGTTCGATCATGAGCGCAATCTGGAAGAGCGCATCCTGAACGAACAATTCATCCCCTGATCGAGCCAGGCCGCCGCCGCCGCGGCGCATGGACCGTCCGGCGGCAAAATGCTACACAGCGCCGGTCCGCACATCGCGTCACGAGGCAGGAATGGGTTCGCCGACCCCCGTCGAGCTTAAGCCGGTGGATATTGCCGCCTGGGCCGCCGGCAACACCGGCATCCCCTACGTCACCAGCCTGACCGCGGACCAGCCGGGACCGCACGTGGTGGTCACCGCGCTGACTCACGGCAACGAGCTATGCGGCGCGCACGCGCTCAAGTTCCTGTTCGACCACAAGATCGCCCCGCGGCGCGGTAGGCTGACCCTGGCCTTCGCCAATGTCGCGGCCTACCGGCAGTTCGATGCCCGGCAGCCGATCGCCTCGCGCTACCTGGACGAGGACCTGAACCGGGTCTGGAGCCCGGCGGTGCTGGACGGTGCGCGGCAGAGCCGCGAACTGGCCCGCGCCCGCGAATTGCGCCCGCTGATCGAAACCGCGGATTTCCTGCTCGACATCCATTCCATGCAATCCACCTCGCCGGCGCTGATGCTGTGCGGCACCCAGGCCAAGGGCCGCGAACTGGCCGCCGCCGTCGGCTATCCGGCCTATGTGGTCGCCGATGCCGGCCATGCGGCGGGGACGCGCATGCGCGACTACGGCGCATTCGCCGATGCGGCGCGCCCGCAGACCGCGCTCCTGGTCGAGTGCGGCCAGCATTGGCAGATGGCGACCCGGGCGGTCGCCATTGAAACCACGCTTCGCTTCCTGCTGGCGGTCGAGGCGATCGCGCCGCAAGCGGCGCAGCCGCACCTGGCGCCGGAGCCGCCGGCGCCGCAGCATCATATCGAGGTGACCGAGGCGGTGCCGATCACCAGCGACGGCTTCGCCTTCGTCCAGGACTACAACGGCCTGGACATCATCCCCGAGCGCGGCACGGTCATCGGCCACGACGGCGACCGGCCGGTCGCGACGCCCTACGACAATTGCGTGCTGGTCATGCCGACGCGGCGGCTGCAGCGCGGCCAGACGGCGGTGCGCTTCGGCCGCCTGCTCGACTGAACCTCCGGCATCGGGCCGGCGCACCACGCCCGTCCGCCTCGGCGAGACAAGCGCCCGCCCAGCGGCTAGACTGGCGGGGCCATGAGCAACGGAAAGCCCATCCCGAAGATCGCCGTCGAGGTGGAGATCACCCGGCTGGACGGCAGCCGCATTCGCGGCGACGTGTTCATCGCCGCCAACGAGCGGGTGCTGGACATGCTGAACGGTTCCAACCCTTTTTTCCCCTTCCGGCACGCCGACAACCGGCGCGTCCTGCTGCTCGGCAAGGCCAGCATCGTCTCGATCGAACCGCTGGACCAGAAGGGCTGACGGACCATGGCGCAAGATGCGGACGGAAGGCTGGCAATGCGCGGCTATCACGACATGGGCGGTTTGCCGGCCGGACCGGTGGAGCGCTCCGAGCACGACTATGCCCTGTGGGAGAAGCGCGTCGACGCCATGATGGTGCTGCTGTCCGCCAAGGGATTCTTCAGCACCGACGAGCTGCGCCGCGGCATCGAGACGCTCGGCGCCGACGCCTATGAGCGCATGACCTATTACGAGCGGTGGATCGCCTCCCTCACCAACGCCATGATCCAGCGCGGTATCGTCAGCATCGACGAGCTCG
>DATKQA010000733.1:0-10006 GCA_035523835.1 Candidatus Sulfotelmatobacter sp. | reverse complement strand
TTGCGGAATTCGAAGCCTATCTTCTGGGGCGGAACGACGGGCAGCCGAAAGATGCCCGCTGGGCCGCCGCCATCACCGGCGTCGACGCCGGCACTATCGCAGCGCTGGCGCGCCGCCTCGCCGGCAGGCGAACCCTGGTCGCCGTGTCGCATTCGCTGCAGCGGGCGGAGCACGGCGAGCAGCCGGTCTGGATGGGGGCGGTGCTGGCGGCGCTGCTCGGCCAGATCGGTCTGCCCGGCGGCGGCTACAATTACGCGCTCGGCGCGCTGGCCCATGTCGGCCGGCGCACCAACGCGGTGCCGACCGTGGCGCTGCCACAGGGGCGGAACACGGTCAGGGAATTCATCCCCGTCGCCCGCGTCGCCGACATGCTGCTGCATCCCGGCGAGCGTTTCGAGTACAACGGCGCGAAGCTGAACTACCCGGATGTCAGCCTGGTCTATTGGGCCGGCGGCAATCCCTTCCACCATCACCAGGACCTCAACCGGCTGCGCCGCGCCTTCGCCCGGGTCGATACGCTCGTGGTGCACGAGATCGCCTGGACGGCGACGGCGCGTCACGCCGATATCGTCCTGCCCTGCACGATGACCCTGGAACGCGAGGATATCGGCTCGACGGCGACCGACCCGCTGATGGTGGCGATGCACCGCATCGCCGAACCCTTCGGCGAGGCGCGCGACGATTATGCGATCTTCGCCGCGCTGGCCGAGCGGCTCGGCAAGGCCGAGGCCTTCACCGAAGGCCGCAGCGCGCGCGCATGGCTCCGCCATCTCTATGGCGAGGTGCAGCGGGCCCTGGCGGCCAAGGGCCTGCCGGCGCCGGACTTCGAGGAATTCTGGCAGGCCGGCGAGCTCGTGCTGCCGCAAGGCCCCGACGACGGCGGCATCCTGCGCGCCTTTCGCGACGATCCCGACGGCGGCCGGCTGCCGACGCCGAGCGGCAAGATCGAAATCTTTTCCGCCGCCATCGCCGCCTTCGGCTACGACGATTGCCCCGGCCATCCCGCCTGGCTGCCGCCGGCGGAGACGCCGGACGAGCGTCATCCGCTGCACCTCATCGCCAACCAGCCGGCGACGCGGCTGCACAGCCAATTCGATTTCGGCGGCCACAGCGGCGCGGCGAAGCACCGCGGCCGCGAGGTGGTGCGCATCCACCCGATCGACGCGGCGCGGCGCGGCATCGCCGACGGCGACATCGTCCGGCTGCACAACGAGCGCGGCGCCTGCCTCGCCGCGGCCAAGGTCACCGACGAAATCCGCCCCGGCGTGCTGCAACTGCCGACCGGCGCCTGGTACGACCCGGCCGACCCGGCGGAAGAGAAGCCGCTCTGCGTGCACGGCAATCCGAACGTGCTGACGCGCGACATCGGCACCTCGCGCCTGGCGCAGGGCTGCACCGGTCAGCTTACCACTGTGGAAATCGAGCGCTTCGCCGGCAACCTGCCGCCGATCCAGGCCTACGATCCGCCGGTCGCGGCGGAATAGCCGGCGTCAATGCCCCGCTGATTCACGCGACGGGCCGACCAGCGTGGCGCCGCCGTCGACCACCAGGGTCTGGCCGGTGATGTAGCGGGCGTGGTCGGACAGCAGGAAGCGCACCGCCTGGCCGATGTCCCAGCCGGTGCCCTCGCGGTTCAGCACCGATGCCTGGCGCCGCTGCGCGCGCGCCGCCTCGCTCATCCCGGGGCCATAGACCATCGGCGTATAGACCGGGCCGGGCGCCACGCAATTGACGCGGATGCCGTCCGGCCCGTGGTCGACCGCCATGGCGCGGGTCAGCGCGATGACCGCGCCCTTCGAGGTGGAATAGGCGGTGAGGCCGCGCGGCCGTAGCGCCGAGATCGACGAGACATTGACGATGGCGCCGCCGCCGGCGCTCCTGATCATGGCGGGGATGGCATGCTTGGCGACGAGGAACATGCTTTCCACGTTCACCTGCATCACCCGCCGCCAATTCGCCGGGTCCTCGGCGACGACCGTGCCGCGGCTGCCGATGCCGACGTTGTTGTCGAGAAAATCCACGCGACCAAACTTGTCGAGCGCCGCGGCGACCAAGGCGCGGCAGGCGTCGTCGTCGGTCACGTCGGCGGCATGGGCGGCGGCCGTTCCGCCCTCCGCGGCGATCATCGCTGCGGTGCGCTCGGCCAGCGCGCGCTGGCGGTCGACGACGAAGACCTGGGCGCCGGCGCGGGCGAGCAGGATGGCGGCGGCACGGCCGTTGCCGATGCCCTCGCCCGCGGCGCCGCCGCCGGTGACGATGGCGACCTTGCCGGCCAGGCCGAGATCGTCGGAATTCGTGCTCATGCGGTCACCTCACGACAGTGCCGCCGTCGCGGCAGCGCCGCCGATTTTAGGTGCCGCCTTGCCCGACGGCAAATCGCCTGCGGCCGGTGATTCCTGGCGCGGTGACTTGCGAGCGGCGGCGCCTCAGGCCGCCTTGACCTCGGTCAGGAACTGATCGACTTCCTGGCGGAGCTCGGAGGATTGCCGCGACAGCGCGTCGGCGGCGCCGAGCACCTGGCTCGCCGCGGCGCCGGTGTCGGCCGCCGCCTGGGTCACGCCGACGATGTTCGACGATACCTCCTGCGTACCGGCCGCCGCCTGCTGCACGTTGCGCGCGATCTCCTGGGTGGCGGCGCCCTGCTCCTCGATCGCCGAGGCGACGGCGGTGTTGATCTCGCTGATCTCGCCGATCACCTTGGCGATATCGGTGATCGCGCCGACCGCCTCCCGGGTCGCCTGCTGGATGCCGGCGATCTGCTGGCCGATCTCCTCGGTCGCGCGCGCGGTCTGGTTGGCCAGGCTCTTCACCTCCGAGGCCACGACGGCGAAGCCCTTGCCGGCCTCGCCGGCACGCGCCGCCTCGATCGTCGCGTTGAGCGCCAGCAGGTTGGTCTTGCTCGCGATGTCGTTGATCAGGGTGACCACCTGGCCGATCTTCTCGGCCGCTTCGGCGAGGCCCTGGATGGTCTGGTTGGTATGTTCCGCCTCGCTGACGGCGCGGGCGGAAATCTGCGCCGACTGGGCGACCTGGCGACCGATCTCGCCGACCGAGGCGGAGAGTTCCTCGGTCGCGGTGGCGACGGTCGCCACATTGGCAGAGGCTTCTTCTGTGGCGGCGGCGACGGCGGTCGACTGCCGGCTCGCCTCTTCGGCCGTTCCGGCCATCGAGGCGGCGGTGGCCTGCAGCTCGGTGGAGGCGGCAGCCACGGTCTTCAGCATCTCCGATGCTTTGCGATCGAAGCCGGCGACCAGCCCGTTCAACCGTTCGGCACGGGCCCGCTCGATCTGATGCCGGCGCTCCTTGTCCGCCTCCTGCGCCGTGCGCTGTGCTTCCTCGGCCTGGCGCTGGCGCTCCTTCTCCGCCTCGCGTTCGGTCCGCGCCTGCTCGGCGGCGACGCGCTGCTGCTCCTTTGCCGCCTCCTGTTCCGCGCGCAGCTTATCCTGCTCGGCGGCCAGGCGATCGCTTTCGATCATGGCGTCCTTGAAGACTTGTACGGCGGCGGCCATGCGGCCGATCTCGTCCTTGCGCTCGGCGCCCTCGATCTCGGCCTTCAGGTCGCGGGCAGCCAGGCGGCCCATGGTGGCGGTCATGCGCCGGATCGGGCCGGAGACGCCGGTGATGATGGCAAAGCCGGCGGCGGCGCAGAAGAGCGCCGCCAGCCCCATGGCGATCCAGATATAGGTGCGGGCGGAGACATAGAGCGCCTCGCCGGCGTCGGCGGCGCGCGTGCCCTCGCGCACGTTCAGCTCGGCGTCCTTGGCGATGATGTCGAGCACTTTGCCGTTGAAGGTGCTGCGCATCGCGCCGCGATAGAGATCGACCGCCGCGGCCGTGTCGCCCTTCGTCAGAAGCGCCGCCATGTTCTGGTCGAGGGCGACGTAATCCTTCCAGCCCTGCTGCATGGTTTCGGCGAGCTGGCGCTCTGCATCATTGGAGATCAGCGGTTGATAGGCCGCCCATTCCTTCTTCAGCTCCTCCTCGATCGCGCGCAGGGTCGCCATCTCCTTGGCACGCGCCTCCGCCGTCTGCGCCAGGATGGCGGTCGCTTCGATCTGCCGATAACGCATGGTCACCTGGCCGAGCGTGCCGACCGCGCGGGTGGACGGCAGGAAATCGTCGCGCATGGTCGCTGCCGCATCGTTGACTGCGCCGAGCCGTTGATTGGCGAAGATGCCGAGCGCGATGCTGACGAACAGCACCAGCAGGAAAGCGGCGGTTACCTTGGTCTTGATTGAGAGATTGTTCAGCATGGCGGTCTCGTCACGTTAGCGGCTGCGTCGGTGGCGTTCTTGTCGGTAGTGCTTGGTCATCCGGATAGCATCGGCACCCTTAAGAGCGATTTAAGTCACGGGCGCCGTCGCGGTATCTTTCGTATGGGCACCCCATATGAAACTATAGGGGCCGCGTAGCGTCTGCCGATTGCCGACGCAAATTTGCGCAAGTCATGTGCGTCGCGCTCAATTTCGCTGGTCGAGGACGGCGCGGATCGCCGCGGCGAGCTGGTTCACCGACACGGGTTTCAGAAAGAAGCGATCGACGCCGGCTTCGAGCGCCTTTTCCTCCGTCGTGCCGTCGCTGTAGCCGGTGCACAGAACGAACTTGAAATCGGGCCTGATCGCCTTCATGCGCGTGCAGAGCGTGAGTCCCTTGATCTGCGGCATGATCTGGTCGCTGATCGCGATGTCCCATTCGTCCGGCGTATCGGAAAAGGCCTCCAGGGCCATGGCGGGATCGGACACGGCGGCGACGTTATAGCCGAGCCGTTCCAGGCCTTCGGTCAGCACGTCGCAGAGATCTTCCTCGTCGTCGATCACCATGATGCGTTCGTTGCCGCGCAGCGACGATGCGTCCGCCGGCGGGCTCGACGGCTCGACCGCGGCGCTGGTGAGCGGCAGATAGACGGTGAACGAGGTACCTTCGCCCGGCACGCTGACGACCTGGCAGGCGCCGCCGTGGGACATGACGATGCCGTGCACCACGGCAAGGCCGAGCCCGGTGCCGCGGCCGCGCGCCTTGGTGGTGAAGAAGGGATCGAAGATGCGTTCCAGGACCTCGCGCGCCATGCCGCTGCCGGTGTCGAGCACGGTGAGGCGGGCATAGGACTGGTGCCGGTCGAGGGCGCCGGCGCCGATCCGCGCGCGGTCCGGCACGCCGTCTTTCCCCGCGCCGGAGGTCGGATCGAGCGCCTGGTAGTCCGCCTCGGCGGCAGCGATGTCGATCCGGTCGAGGCATATGGTGATACGGCCGGATTTGCCGCCGAGCGCATGGCTGGCGTTCTGGCAGAGGTTGAGCAGGATCTGATGGATCTGCGTGTTGTTGACGCGGGCGACGATATTTTCCGCGTCGATGCGGATGTCGATTTCGGTCGAGGGCGGCAGCGCCGCGCGCAGGAAATCCTGGGCCTCGAGCACCAGCCGGCTCAGGTTCTCCGGCCGGCGCTCGATCGGGCTGCGGCGCGAGAAGGAAAGGATCTGCTGCACAAGGTCCTTGGCCCGCTCGCTCGCCGTGGCGATGCGGGCCACGAAGCTGTGCACGCGCGAGCCGGCCGGCAGATCGCTGAGCGCCAGTTCGGTGAAGCCGGCGATGGCGCCGAGGATATTGTTGAAATCATGGGCGATGCCGCCGGCCAGACGGCCGATCGCTTCCATCTTCTGCGCCTGCTGCAATTCCTCTTCCAGGCGGCGCGATTCGGTTATGTCGCGGAAATTGATGATGATGCCTTCGATGCCGGGAATGTCGAAGGCATTCCGCTGCGACCAGTCGATCCAGCGCCAGGAGCCGTCCCTGTGTCGTGCCCGCGAAACGCCGCGCGCCGTGCGTCCGGTCTCCTGCAGCATGTCGACCTTGGCAGCGGCGAACGCCGGCATGTCGTCGGGATGCAGGTATATGCCCGGGGCGGTGCCGAGAACCTCATCGCCGTAGCCAAGGCCCTCGGCGCGCGTGGGGCCGCGAAATCGCAGGATGCCGTCGCGATCGGCGACGACGATGACGTCGTTGGAATTCTCCACCAGCGCACGGAAGCGGGTTTCGCTGGCGCGGAGCTCGTTTTCGGCCCGCACCCGGCGGGTGATGTCGGAAACGATGCCGCCGATGCCGACGATTTCGCTGCTGTCGCCGCGGACGGGAAACTTGACCACCGAGACGAATTCGAGTCCCGAGTTGTTGGGCGGCGCCGGACGTTCGTTGGCGATCACCTCGCCGGTCTCCATCACCTCTTGGTCGCTCACGTCCCCGGGGGCGGCCATCATGACGCCGAAAAGCTGCTCGTTGCTCTGCCCTTCGGCTTGCGCCTGGGTGATGCCGGTCCAGATCTCCCACTGGCGGTTCACGCGGACGAAGCGGCCATGCATGTCCTTCAGGAACACCCCTGCCGGGGCGCTGTCCAAAATGGCGGAAAGCTCGCGTTCGCGCTGCTGCACCGTCTGCTGCACGCGGGTGAGTTCGCTGACATCGAGGATGAAGCCGCAGATGCCGGCGATGGCGCCGGTTTCGTCGCGCACCGGGAACTTGGTCACCAGCACGTGCTCGACCACCTTCTCGATGCCGTAGGCGGGCCGCTGGTATTGCAGCGTGCGGCCCGACCGCAGCACCTCCAGATCGGTGTCGCGCGCGAGCTTCGCCGAATCAGCGGGGGCGAAATCCTCGTCCACTTGCCCGCGAACCTGGGCCAGGGGCCGGTCGAACCATTGCTCGAAGCAGCGGTTGACGAGCTGGTAGCGCCGCTCGTTGTTCTTCAGGTAGATGGCGGCCGGCGCCATATCCATGATGGCATTGAGCTGTCCCTGCTTTTCCGCCAGTTCCGCCTCGGCCGCCTGCTGTGCCGTGCGGTCCACCGCGCCGACCAGATAGCGGCGCGAATTTGTCTGCGCGTCGAGGTAGCTGGTCATCCAGGCGCGCACCGTCAGCGTGCGGCCGTCGCGGGTGCGCGGATGCAGCTCGACGTCCGACAGGGTCTCGCCATTGTCGATGCGCGGCAGATAGTCGCGCTGCAGTCGCTCGGCGCTCGCCGGCGTGAGGAAATTCCAGCGGGTGCGGGCGACCACCTCCTCCCGACTATAGCCCATGACCTGCAACCAATGATCGGAAACGGCGCTGATGACGCCGGAAGCGTCGGCGGCGAGCAGCATCAGCGGCGTGCGATCGTAGAAGATGCGAAACAGCCGCACGCTCTCGTCCAGCCGACGCTGCAACAGGCGGCGCTGCTCGACGATGCGCAGCACGCCGCCGAGAGCGGCGAACGCGATCGGCATGATAAGCACCAGCGGCAGGGTCACGTGCTCGGCCACGTCCATCATCATGTGCCTGTCCGGCAGGAACAGCACCGAGCCGACGGCGACCGCGCCGATGATCAGTCCGGCGAGGGCGAGGCTCGCGCTGCCGATCGGACGCCTGTGCTGCTGATGCCAAAGACGGAAGCCGGCGCTGACCGCGAAGGCCACGGAAAGGCTGAAAAGCGCCGCCGGCATGTTGGCGCCGCCGAGCCGCCAACGAGCCAGCGTCTGCACCGCGGCGGCGGCAACGCCGGCGAAAGGATCGATGAACAATGTCGCCAGTGCCACCATCGGCATGCGCATGTCGATGATCGTCCGCGGCACGATCGTCGTCGGCGCCAGCATGCTGAGCACGCCGACGACGCCGAAGGCGCTGCCGTAGATCACGTTGCCGAGCCTGGCCGGCAGGCGGTCGCCGCAGCGGTTCCAGGCGAACTGCAAGCCCAGCAGGCAGATCGCGGTCAGCCCGATGACTTGGGCCAGATGAACGACGATCTGCAGTTGGCCGATGATATCGCGCATGTCCTGTTGTTCCCGGAGGCGGCGGTTTCCCGCCGCGCGACCTGTTGTTGCCCGCCTCGATCCTACGCTCTAGCGCGGTATCTTTTCGCCGCGCAGCGTGGCATCGACCGCCGCCAGCAGCTCATGGGGGTCGACCGGCTTGAACAGGACGCCCTTGGCGCCGAACAGCTTCATGGCGCGCACCGTGACGTCGCCATAGGCGCTGCGGATGCCGGCGGTCATGCCGAGGATCGGCAGCCCGGGCGCCAGCCGGCGCAGCGTGCGTATGGTTTCGATGCCATCAGCCTCGGGCATGTAGAGGTCCGTCAGCACGGCGTCGAAGTCATATCTGTCGACCAGCGCCTCGAGGCTGGCGCCGTTCGGCAGCATGTAGGCGCTGTGACCCGCCCGCTCCAGCACGGCGACGAGATAGTCGCGGTAGTCGTCGTCGTCGTCGATGACCAGAATTCTCGCCATGCCGTCACCCCGCCATCTCGAGCGCACCCCTCTGCGGTTCGAACCGGAGCCGGGTGCGCGGTTTTGTCTCGGAGCGGCGGGAAAGACCACGGCAAAAGCGCGCGGTCAATCGGGGCGTTGGTATAGCGGCGACTAGCCTTACGTATAGCGGGCCGCGGCAGGGTGCCGCCTTGCCCGCGCGCCGGGCGGCTAACCCTTTGGCGGCGCAGCGCCTCTCAACCCGACCAAGGCTGCGCCGATGGCCGCGGCACCAGGCCGCGCGCCATCGCCGTCTGCACCGCCTCGACGCGGTTGCGCACACCAAGCTTGCGGTAGGCATTGCGCAGATAGAGCTTGATGGTGACCTCCTGCAGGCCGAGCGCGTTGCCGATTTCCTTGTTCGACTTGCCCGCGACCAGCAGTTCCATCACCTGCCGTTCCCGGACCGACAGCAGGCCCGCATTGTCCTGCGCCTGGACCTGGCTGGAGGCCAGCGCGCTCAGATATTCGGCCGGCACGAAGGTGCCGCCGGCGGCGACCAGTTTCAGCGCTTCCGACAGCGCCCGCGCCGGCATGGTCTTCGGCAGGAAGGCCTTGGCGCCGAGCGCGATGGCCTGTGCCACCTCCTCCGCGTCGGCGAAGCCGGAAATGATGACGGCGGGCGCGCCCTGCAGCCTCTGCACGATCCCTTTCAGGTCGTCGACGCCGTTGGCGCCGGGCATGTGCAGGTCCACGATCGCCATGTCGAAGTGCTGGCCGTCGAGCGCGGCGAGCGCCTCGCCGAGTGTCGCCACCACGGTCAGCCGGCTGCCGGGGACGTCGCTCAGGATGAGTTCGCGCAGCGCGTCGGCGAACAGCGGATGATCGTCGGCCAGCAGGATTTGCATGGGCCCTCAGGTGCCGGAGCAAGCAAATCGGGACGCGCGTACGCCAGGGATCAGCATGCTTATACAATCTAACCGTCCAGCCGTCAGCGCCGGCCCAGCCCGATCGTCTTGCGCCGGCGCCGGCGACTTGCGCGTACCATTGCGGCGGAAAGGAGTCGTTGGCCTCCCGCAAGTATCCGAAGGTCAGCAAGGTGGATCATCTTTTTCATAATGCCATATTACATCGATTATGCACAATATTGTCGCGACACGATCAAATAAAATATGAAATAAGACACGTATTTTTATATGAAATTATACCTTCAATAATATGATTGTAGTATGAAAATAGCGTAGGAATTTATTTGACGTAGGAAATTGTCGGAGAACAACCGCATAATTATTTCGCATTAATCAGGCTTTCAGCAATCCCCGGCAATATCGATCGTGCGGACAATGTTCATGGCCATGACGCCGAATCTCGTCCTTGTTTCAGATCGGGCCGACGACCGGACGCTGGTGGCGGCCGCGCTCCGTTCCGCCTGGGTGATAGCCCACGCTGCCGGGCTGGGTCCGGCGTGCGAGGCGCTGGCGCACGCGCCCTGCGACGCCGTGCTCGGTGCCGTCGACGCGGCTGATGGGTCGATCGACGCCCTGCTGGCGAGCGTTGCGGCGCAGAGGCCGGGGACGCCGGTCATCGTCGTCGCCGACTGCATGGACGCCGAAGCGGCGGTCGAACTGCTGCATGCCGGCGCGAGCGACGTGGTTCTGCGTGAAAACCTGCCGCGTCGGCTGCCGCTGGCGCTGGCGCGTGCCTGCGCCGTGGCGGCACAGCGAAAGCCGGCGTCCCCGGCGGACGAGCTTGTCCGCACCGCGCGGCAGCTCCCGAGCCTGACCGACAATTTTACT
>DATKQA010000732.1:0-2237 GCA_035523835.1 Candidatus Sulfotelmatobacter sp. | reverse complement strand
CTCGATCACCTCGGGCTCGCGCTGCCCGGCCATGACCTGCCGATGCAGCACCGCCGTCGCCGGCGCCAGCATGGTGTCCATCAGCGATTCGTTCAATTCGCGCGGCGCGACGCTGGCCAACACCGCGTCACGCAATTCAGCCGGCGAGAAGACCTTGGCAGGCGGCACGGTCTCGATCGGTCCGCCGGCGGTCAGCAGGCGCAGCCGGTGCTGCAGCACCGCCACCGGTTCCTGCAGCGGCGCCAGCGCGACGAAACCAGGTCGCCCATGTTTTGCCGGCGTACCGCCCCAGGCCTTTTCCAGATCCGGCCGCGGCAGGCGCGACCAGGTCGCGGCCAGGCGCTGGCGGCCGAATGGCGAGGAAAGCTCCGCGTCCTGCACCAGGTCATGCGGATCGCGAATCCAGCCGCGCACGAATACCCCGGCCTCGCCGCAACTCACCGAGAGTTCCAGCGCGGCACCGATGGCGTGCTTCGGACTGACCAGTTCGCGCGCCGGCTCCGGTGCGAGGATCTGCAACGCGCGCGCGGCGGATGCTGCCTGCTCGTTGCCGAGCAACCCGAGCGAGCGCAACGCATAGTGCCGCTCCGCCAGGTCGATGGCGCGGCTTTCGGCGAGGCTGGCAATGCTCGGCACCTCGCCGCTCGGCAGGAACTTCGCCGCTGCCACGCCTTTGCTGCCGACCAGGATGGCTTTGACGTCGCCGCCGGCGAGCCATGCCGGCGCGGCGACGACGATGCGCGCGTTCCCGTTTGCGGTCACGGAAATCGGCCGGCATTGCACCTCGACGACCTGCCGGTCGGTGACGGCATAGACCGTCTCGACGCTGCCGAGCTCGGGCCGGGGGTCGGCCTGGTAGATGATATGGCCGGCGGCGAGGTGCGCCTTCGCGGCGAAGACGGCAGCCGGCTCGGTGGCGATTGCCGCCGTCAGCCGGCGGCAGAAGTCGACGAAGCCTGCCGACTTGGAGATTCTGAACGTGCCGCGGCATACGCCGAGCACGAAACCCAACAGACGCGAGCGGCCGGGGGCGTCGAGACCTTCGATCAGAAGCGAGGGATCGGCCCCCGTCGCGGCATCGACGAAGATGCGCGCCGCCCGCGGCCCGCTCCCGCCGATGCGGAGTTCGCCCTGGCGGCGGCCAGGCACGCGAAAGGCCAGCGCCGTGCGCACGGCGCCGCCGGCCGTCGGCATGCGCAGGGTGGCGCGCCGCCGTTCGGCTGCGACGCCGTCCATGGCGATGCTTTCGATGTCGAGCTCGCTGCCCTGGCCGTCCCAAGCCGCCAACAGGACCTCGCCGCCGATGGCGAGGATCTGCGGCTCTTCGAGGCCCGTTTCATTGGTTCTGAGCAGCATGGGGAGGAGCACACGTCGGAAGGACCCGCCGCCGCGACCGGCGCACCGGCCGCGGCGGCATCATTTTCTCAATCAGTGCTTATCGATCAGTGAATCTTGATGAAGGCACCGGGATCGCTGTGGACCTCTTCGGCCTTGACGCCGACCAGGGTGATGGTGTCGCCGTGGCCGAGATTGATGACCGCATCGCCGGCGCAGTCGCTCTGCACCAGATGTGCCAGGTCGGCCGGCGAGGTGACATGCAGCCCGTTGATGTTTTTCTGAATTTGCAGGACATCGCCTTCCTGGAAATCCATCACCACATCGCGTCCGCCGCCGCTCGAGAACACGAAAGTATCGTGCCCGGTGCCGGCGACCATGGTGTCGTTGCCCTGGTTGCCCTCGATCGTGTCGTTGCCGACGCCGCCGACGAGCAGATCGTTGCCCTTGCCGCCCTCCAGCAACTGGTTGCCGGTGCCGCCGGTCAGCGTGTCGTTGCCATCGCCGCCGAGCAGCGTGTCGTTGCCGGTGCCGCCGACCAGCAGGTCGCTGCGCTGACCGCCCTCCAGCAACTGGTTGCCGGTGCCGCCGATCAGCGTGTCGTGGCCGCTGCCGGCGAGCAGGATGTCGTTGCCGATACCGCCCTTCAGCAGGTCGTTGCCGGTACCGCCTTCCAGAAGCTGGTCGCCGATGCCGCCGATCAAGGTGTCGTTGCCGTCGCCGCCGAACAGCTGGTCGTGGCCGACGCCGCCGACAATCAGGTCGTTGCCCTTGCCGCCGAAGATGATGTCGTCGCCGGTGCCGCCGAAGATCTGCTCGTTTCCGGCACCGCCGAACACGACCCAGTGCCCGTCGGGCACATGGATGGTCTCGTTGCCGTGCCCGAAAATCACGCCGCCGTA
>DATKQA010000731.1:0-7981 GCA_035523835.1 Candidatus Sulfotelmatobacter sp. | reverse complement strand
CGTCTCCATGTTGCCGGTGTCGGGTGCCGAGCAGTTGAACACCTCGGAGGCAAACGACACCCGGCCCATGATCTCGCAGAGCGGCGCATATTCCAGGTTGGTCAGCCCGGCGCCGCGATGCGATTCCGGCAGGAAGAGGTTCCACAGGCCGGCTTCCCTGGCCTTGGCCTTCAGTTCCTCGATCAGCCGGGTCGGCTGCCAGCGGTCGCCCTCGGCAACCTCGGCGTGATAGCGCTGCTCGTTCGGATAGATGTGCTGGTCCATGAAGCCCTGCAGCTTCGCCTGCAGCGCCTTCACCTTGTCGGAATGCTCGAAATGCATGGCCGCGCTCCCTCGCATCGGATGGCGCAAGCTGTACCGCCGTTCCATGGATAGGAAAAATGAATGTTTATGATAAATTCCCATGAACATGGCTGATCTATCGCGCATCGACCTCAACCTGCTCGCCGTGCTCGACGTCATCTATACGGAGGGCGGCGTCACCCGTGCCAGCGAGAAGCTCAATCTGACGCAGCCGGCGATCAGCCACGCGCTCGGCCGCCTGCGCCAGGCGTTCGGCGACCCGCTGTTCGTACGCCAGGGCCGCAGCCTGACGCCGACGCCGCTGACCCGGCAATTGATCGGACCGCTCCGCCGCTCGCTCCGCGCCGTCGGCGACACGCTGCAGGCGGCACGCCGCTTCGACCCGGCGACCAGCGAGGCGCGCTTCACCATCGCCTTGCGCGATCCCGCGGAAATGCTGGTGCTGCCGCAGCTCATGCGCGCCGTCGCCACGGCGGCGCCGCGCATCGACCTGACCATCGTGCAGGTGCGCCGCCGCAACGTGGAGGCGGCGCTCGCCGCCGGCACGCTCGATTTCGCCATCGACGTGCCGCTGCTGCTGAGCGAGAGCGTGCGCCGCCAGCGCATCGCCGCCGACCGCCTGGTTGTGGTGGCGCGCAAGCGCCATCCGGCGGTGCGCGCCGGCCTCAGCCTCGCCACCTATCTCCGCCAGGAGCATGTCATGGTGACGTCACGGCGCCAGGGGCCGGGCCTGGAAGACCTGGCCTTGAGCCAGAGCGGCGCGCGGCGCCGCATCCGGCTGCGTTGCCGCAACTATGCCGCCGCC
Organism: Candidatus Sulfotelmatobacter sp.; assembly: GCA_035523835.1. Classification (GTDB taxonomy): domain Bacteria; phylum Pseudomonadota; class Alphaproteobacteria; order Ferrovibrionales; family Ferrovibrionaceae; genus DASQHM01. The sequence continues at coordinate 6,873 of DATKQA010000731.1, read as the reverse complement.
TGCCGCGTCGTCGCCGGGACCGACCTGGTGCTGACCATGGCCGAGCGCTATGCCGGGGTGCTGAACGCCGCGTACGGCAATCGCATCGTGCCCTTCCCGCTGCGCACGCCGACCCTGGATGCCTGCCTCTATTGGCACGAAACCGCCGACAGCGACCCGGCCAACCGTTGGCTGCGCACGCTGCTGTTGCAGGCGTTCCGGACCTAGTTCGCCCCTTCCAGCAGGCGGCGCGCGATCACCTGGGCCTGAATCTCGGCGGCGCCCTCGAAGATGTTGAGGATGCGCGCGTCGCACAGCACGCGGCTGATCGGATATTCCAGCGCGTAGCCGTTGCCGCCGTGGATCTGCAGCGCGTTGTCGGCATTGGCCCAAGCGACGCGCGCGGCCAGCAGCTTGGCCATGCCGGCCTCCAGGTCGCAGCGCCGGCCGGCGTCCTTTTCCTGCGCGGCGAAATAGCTCAACTGCCGCGCCAGCATGATCTCCACCGCCATCCAGGCGAGCTTGCCGGAGACGCGCGGGAAGCTGTAGATCGGCTTGCCGAACTGCTGGCGTTCCAGGGCATAGCGCAGTCCGAGCTCGAGCGCGCACTGCGCGACGCCGAGCGCGCGCGCCGCGGTCTGGATGCGGGCGCTCTCGAAGGTGGCCATGAGCTGCTTGAAGCCGTTGCCTTCCTGTTGGCCGAGCAGGTTCTCGGCCTTGATCTCGAAGCCGTCGAAGCCGAGCTCGTATTCCTTCATGCCGCGATAGCCGAGCACGCGGATCTCGCCGCCGCGCATGCCCTTGGCCGGGAAGGGATCGGCGTCGGTGCCGCGCGGCTTCTCCGCCAGGAACATGCTGAGGCCCTTGTAGCCCGGCTCGTTCGGGTCGGTGCGGGCAAGCAGGGTCATCACGTCGGTGCGCGCCGCGTGGGTGATCCAGGTCTTGTTGCCATAGACCTTGTAGCTGTCACCCTCTTTCACCGCGCGGGTGCGCAGCGCGCCAAGGTCGGAGCCGGTGTTCGGCTCGGTGAAGACCGCCGTCGGCAGGATCTCGCCGCTGGCGATCTTCGGCAGCCAGTGGTCCTTCTGCGCCTGGGTGCCGCCGCGGAGGATCAGTTCGGCGGCGATCTCGGAGCGGGTGCCGAGCGAGCCGACGCCGATATAGCCGCGGCTCAATTCCTCCGACACCACGCACATGGCGGTCTTGCCGAGGCCGTGGCCGCCGAATTCCTCCGGGATGGTCAGGCCGAAGACGCCGAGCGCGCCCATCTGCTGCACCACCGGCATGGGGATGAACTCGTCCTTGAGATGCCAGTCGTGCGCGTGCGGGATCACCTCGGTCTCGGCGAAGCGGCGGAACTGTTCGCGGATCAAGGAGAGCGTCTCGTCGAGGCCGAGCGCGCCGAAATGGCCGGTCTCCAGCCCATGCTCGATCAGCGCCGCGATGCGCGCCCGCACGGCGGCGGTGTTGCCGTGGCCCATCAGCACGATGACCGGCTGGATGCAATAGGCGTCGAGCGCTTCGCCGCTGATGCCGAGATCGGCCGGGCGGCAGACCTCGACCTGGCTCATCGCCACGCCGCCGATCAACTGGCTCAGATATTCGCCGAAGCCGGCCTGCAGGATGAGCGCCTCCAGCTCGCCGAACTTGCCTTCGGCCTGCAGCCGCTCGGCCCAGCGGCGGCTCTGGCGCAGCGCCTCGACATAGGTCGCGAACCAGGCGAGGCCATGGGCGGCGAACTGCTCGCTTTCCAGGAGTTCGGCGTCCATCCGCCCGTCGGGGTGGCGGAGCCGGTCGGCCACCGCCGCGGCGGCGCTCTTCAGCAGCCCGTCCGCCGCCTCCACCGCCGCGGCGCACATCGCCAGCAGCTCGGAAAGAACCAGGTTTTCGGCAGGCTTGGCGGTCTGGGCGGCGGCGGGCATGGCGGGTCCGGAGCGGATTGGTTGCAGTGCAACATCACGCGCCGGCGCGGCGCTGTCAAAGGCTTTGTTGCCGCCGGGGTTCAGGCGGCGCGGTCGGCCTGGGCCAGCGCGGCCACGATGGCGCGCGCGGTGGCGTTGAGGGCGCCGAGATGGCGTTCCGCCGCCGCCTCCGGCGTCATGGCGGAGCGCAGCACGCGCATGACCAGGGATGCCAGCACGTTCCGCCCCTGGCGCACCGGCACGGCGATGCCGAACAGCTTGGCCGGCCGCGGCGAGAGCGTCACCGCATAGCCGCGCCGGCGCACGGCGGCGAGGTGCGCCTCGACGGCGCGCGCATCCGGCAGCGCGGCGAGGCCGACCCGGGTGCCGGCCTGCACGATGCCGATCAGGCGCTGGCGTTCCTCCGGCGGGCAGAAGGCCATGTGCGCCTGGCCGACCGCGCCGGTGGCCAGCAGGGAGGAAGTGTTGTAGCCGGCGCGCTCGAAGGAGAGCGGGCTTTGCGGCACGGTGCTGTGCAGCACCACCGACACGCCGTCGCGCACCTTGGTCAGCGCCAGCGGCCAGCCGTGTTCGCGGGTGAAGGCCGCCATCAGCGGCACGGCGGCATCGACCATGCGGTCGATGAAGCGCAGGCCGCCGGCCAGCGCCAGCACCTGGCCGGTGACGCGGTAGCCTTCCGTCGGCGAGATGCGCGCGGCATAGCCGGCGGCGATCAGCGTGTCCAGCAGCCGCACCAGGGTCGGTTTCGGCAGGCCGGTCGCCGCCTTGAGGTCGCCGAGGCTGCTCGCCGCCTTGCGGTTGAGCGCTTCCAGCACCTGCAGCGCACGCAAAACCGGCGTTACCGGCGGCTCCGGCATGGCGGTCTCCTTCGGCGATCCTCATTCCGTATTACGGAATTGGCGCAAATTCAAGCGCGCCGCCGCCGGGTCCGCGCGTAAGCTCCAGGCCAGCCAGACAAGCAGCGCGCCCGCCTGGCGCGCCGGACGGAGGAAGAACGATGGCCTACGAATCGATCGAAGTGCAGAAGCTGACGCCCACCATCGGCGCGGAGATTTTCGGCGTCGACATCGGCCAGGGGCTGACCAACCGGCAGTTCCAGGAAGTGCACCAGGCGCTGCTCGACAACCTGGTCATCTTCTTCCGCGACCAGAAGCTCAGCATCGACCAGCACAAGGACTTCGGCCGCCGCTTCGGCAAGCTGCACGTGCACCCGAACGCGCCGCTGCTGATCGAGGGCCATCCGGAAATCCTGGTGATCAAGGCGGACGAGAAATCCAAGCACGTCGCCGGCGAGGAATGGCATTCCGACGTCTCCTGCGATCCCGAGCCGCCCATGGGCTCGATCCTCTATATGCACGAGACGCCGGCGAACGGCGGCGGCGACACCATGTTCGCCAGCATGTATGCCGCCTACGAGGCGCTGTCGGCGCCGATGCAGCGTCTGCTCGAAGGCTTCACCGCGATCCACGACAGCGCCAAGGCGCACCACTACCGGGTCAAGGCGACCGACCGCGCCGACATCAGCTTTCCGAACGCGGAACATCCGGTGGTGCGCACCCATCCCGAGACCGGCCGCAAGGGGCTCTACGTCAACCGCGGCTTCACCACGCGCATCGTGCAGTTGAAGAAGAACGAGAGCGATGCGCTGCTCGAGATGCTCTATCGCCACATCGAGACGCCGGAATTCATGTGCCGCTTCAAATGGCGGCCGAACTCGATCGCCTTCTGGGACAACCGCTGCGCCCAGCATCACGCGATGTTCGACTACTTCCCGAACCGCCGCTACGGCCATCGCGTCACCGTCTCCGGCGACAAGCCGTTCTATCGGGCCGCCTGAACCGGCCGCGCCAGAAACGAAAAGCCGGCGGGTTTCGCGCCCGCCGGCTTTTTGCTGCCCGCTCGCCCCGGCGCTTGCCGCAATCTATATTGATTGCATCGATGTCAAATTCAGCATTGATTGCACCGGGCGCGCCGTGGCCAGCATCACCATCCGAAACCTCGACGAAGGGCTCAAGCAGAAACTGCGTATCCGCGCCGCCGAACGAAATCATTCCATGGAGGATGAGGCGCGCGACATCCTGCGCGTGGCTTTGGCGCGCGAGCCTGTCGCTGGAAAGCATGTCGTCGATGCCATCCGCCGCTTGATCGAACCGCTCGGCGGCGTTGATCTTGCCGTCCCGCCGCGCGGCCCCATGCGGAAGCCGCCCCGGTTCACGTGATCGTTCTCGACACCAACGTGATCTCGGAGATATGGCGCGCAACCCCGTCGTCGAAGGTGATCGCATGGCTGCGTGCGCAACCCGACGCCGCGCTCTTCATCACGACGATCACCGAGGCCGAGATATTTTATGGCGTCGCGCTGCTGTCGAACGGTCGGGGGCGGCGCGCGTTGGAAATGGTCGCGCAGCAGATGTTCGCCGACACGTTCGCCGGCCGGATTTTGCCGTTCGATGGCGCCGCGGCGCGCGAATACGCCGTTGTCGCGGCCTCGCGTCGCCGTTCCGGCCGGCCCATCGCGGAGGCGGATGCGCAGATCGCCGCCATTAGCCGCTCGCGCGACGCCCTCCTGGCGACGCGGAACCTCGACGACTTCGCCGGCTGCACTATCGAGCTGGTCGATCCCTGGACGGCCTAAAGAAGGCCACGAGCCCTTATTCGTTGCCGGCCTCGATCGCGTCCTCGATGGTGCGCAGCCCCGGCACCTTGGCCGAGACCAGCACCGCCATGTTGCCGGGCTTGTGCTGGTTCTTCCACATCTTGGTATGGGCGCGCGGGATGTCGGCCCAGGGGAAGACCTCGGACATGCAGGGATCGATGCGCCGCTCGATGACGAGCTGGTTCGCCTGCGCCGCCTGCAGCAGGTTGGCGAAATGGCTGCCCTGGATGCGCTTCTGCCGCATCCACACGAAGCGCGCGTCCATGGTCAGGTTGTAGCCGGTGGTGCCGGCGCAGAACACCACCATGCCGCCGCGCTTGACCACGAAGCAGGAGACCGGGAAGGTCTGCTCGCCGGGATGCTCGAAGACGAAATCGACGTCGTTGCCCTTGCCGGTGAAATCCCAGATCGCCTTGCCGAACTCGCGGCAGCGCTTCATGTAGTCGGCGTAAGCCGCGGCGTCGAGCACCGGCGGGAGCTGGCCCCAGCAATTGAACTTGTTGCGGTTGATGACGCCCTTGGCGCCGAGCGACATGACGAAGTCGCGCTTGCCGTCGTCGGAAATGACGCCGATGGCGTTGGCGCCGGAGACGGCGATGAGCTGGATCGCCATGGAGCCGATGCCGCCGGCGGCGCCCCAGACCAGCACGTTGTGGCCGGGGCGCAGGATGTGCGGCCGGTGGCCGAACAGCATGCGATAGGCAGTGGCGAGCGTCAGCGTATAGCAGGCGCTTTCCTCCCAGGTCAGGTGTTTCGGCCGCGGCATGAGCTGGCGCGACTGCACCTTGGCGAACTGGGCGAAGGAGCCGTCCGGCGTCTCGTAGCCCCAGATGCGCTGCGAGGGCGAGAACATCGGGTCGCCGCCGTTGCATTCCTCGTCGTCGCCGTCGTCCTGATTGCAATGGACGACGACCTCGTCGCCGATCTTCCAGCGCTTCACCCGCCGGCCGACCTTCCACACCACGCCCGAGGCGTCCGAGCCGGCGATGTGATAGGGCGCGCGATGCACGTCGAAGGGCGAGATCGGCACGCCGAGCCCGGCCCAGACGCCGTTGTAGTTGACGCCGGCCGCCATCACCAGGATCAGCACCTCGTCGGCGTCGACCTCCGGCGTCTCGATCACCTCGAGCTGCATGGACTGCTCGGGCGGGCCGTGCCGGTCGCGGCGGATCACCCAGCCGTACATCTTCGACGGCACATGGCCGAGCGGCGGGATCTCGCCGATCTCGTAGAGCTCCTTCGGCGCCGGCCCGGCAGGCGGCGGGCTCGCGTCGGCCTTCAGGGCGGCGGCATTGTGGATGGCCATGGCGGCTTGCTCCTTCGCAACTTCCGGCGCGGCTCCAGGCTTGCTCGGGGTGGCGTCGCGGCCTAATCTTCTCCCCTCGCACTGCAACCAGCATAGCGCCAGTTATTTTTGCATCGCAACAATGGTTATGATATTTCAGGTATATGAATCAATACGAAATTTAACTACCCGTTAAGGTAAAGGTTGGAAAGAAAGTTCCATGCCTGACAAGAATAAACGGTCCGAGGATGGCGACGGTTCCGGGCCCGCCATGCCGCAGCGCGATAAACCTTGGCTGATCCGGACCTATTCCGGGCACAGTTCGGCCGCCGCCTCGAACCAGCTCTATCGCACCAACCTGGCGCGCGGGCAGACCGGACTTTCCGTCGCCTTCGATCTACCGACCCAGACCGGCTACGACAGCGACCATGCGCTGGCGCGCGGCGAGGTCGGCAAGGTCGGCGTGCCGGTCTCGCACCTCGGCGACATGCGCGCATTGTTCGCCGGCATTCCCCTGGCGAAGATGAACACCTCCATGACCATCAACGCCACGGCGCCCTGGCTGCTCGCGCTCTACGTCGCGGCGGCGGAGGAACAGGGCGCGCGCCGCGCCGAGCTGCAGGGCACGGTGCAGAACGACATTCTCAAGGAGTATCTGAGCCGCGGCACCTACATCTTCCCGCCGGGACCGAGTCTGCGGCTGACCGGCGATGTCATCGCCTTCACTTGCCGCGACATGCCGAAATGGAATCCGACCAACGTCTGCTCCTACCACCTGCAGGAGGCCGGGGCGACGCCGGTGCAGGAGCTGGCCTTCGCGCTCGCCATCGCCATCGCCGTGCTCGACCAGGTGAAGGCGGCGGGCCAGGTGCCGGCGGCGGAGTTTCCCGCCGTGGTCGGGCGCATCAGCTTCTTCGTCAATGCCGGCATCCGCTTCATCACCGAGATGTGCAAGATGCGCGCCTTCGTCCGCCTGTGGGACGAGCTCTGCCGGACGCGCTACGGCGTCACCGATGAGAAGTACCGGCTGT
>DATKQA010000730.1:0-2157 GCA_035523835.1 Candidatus Sulfotelmatobacter sp. | reverse complement strand
CACTATCTGCTGCCGTTCGTGATCGTCGCGGTGGTCGGCCTGCACCTGATCGCACTGCACACGCACGGCTCTAACAACCCGCTCGGCATCGATAGCAAAGGGCCGCAGGATTCGATCCCATTCCACCCCTATTACACCGTGAAGGACATGTTCGGCCTCATGGTGTTCCTGCTCATCTTCGCCGTGCTGATCTTCTATTTCCCGAACATGCTCGGCGATCCCGCCAACTTCATCCAGGCCAATCCGCTGCAGACGCCGGAAGACATCGTGCCGGAATGGTACTTCCTGCCGTTCTACGCCATCTTGCGCTCGGTGCCGAACATCCTGTTCATTCCGGCCAAGCTCGCCGGCGTGATCTGCATGTTCGGCTCGATCTTCCTGCTTTTCCTGCTGCCTTGGCTCGACACCTCGCCGGTGCGCTCGGCCCGCTTCCGGCCGATCTATCGGCAGTTCTTCTGGATCTTCGTCATCGCCTGCATCGGCCTGGAATATGTCGGCTCGCAGAAGCCCGAGGGCCTGCCGCTGGTCATCGGCCGCATCTGCACCGCCTACTACTTCCTGCATTTCCTGGTCATCGTGCCGCTGGTCGGCTGGTTCGAGACGCCGCGACCGCTGCCGCAGTCGATCAGCGAGCCGGTGCTGCGCGGCGGCGCCGTGCCGGCCGGCGCCGTGCGGGAGAAGCCGTGATGCGGAAATACCTCCCGCTCGCCGTCGCGCTGCTCACGCTTGGCGTCATCGGCGGTGCGGCCATCGCCGCGGACGATGCTTCGAACCCGCCGCCGGTCTACACGGCCAAGGAGCCGAACCGCTATTCCTGGTCGTTCCAGGGTCCCTTCGGCACCTTCGACCGCGCCGCCTTGCAGCGCGGCTATCAGGTCTACAAGGAAGTCTGCTCCAACTGCCACTCGATGAAATACGTCGCCTTCCGCGATCTCGAGGCGATCGGTTTCACCGAGCCGGAGATCAAAGCCCTGGCGGCGCAATACAGCTACCAGGCCGGGCCGAACGACAAGGGCGAGATGTACGACCGCCCCGGCACGCCGGCCGATCATTTCAAGCCGCCGTTCCCGAACGAAGAGGCGGCGCGCGCGGCCAACGGCGGCGGCCTGCCGCCGGACCTGTCGCTGATGGCCTATGCCCGGCCGCACGGGCCGGACTATATCCGCTCGCTGATCACCGGCTTTACCGATCCGCCCAAAGGCGTGACCTTGCCGGCCGGCAAGTACTACAACCCCTATTTCGGCAACACCAAGGAGCATGCCATCTCCATGCCGCCGCCGCTGAGCGACGGCCAGGTGAGCTATGCCGACGGCACCAAGGCGACGGTGGACCAGATGGCTTCCGACGTCGTCACCTTCCTGTCCTGGACCGCCGATCCGACGCTGGAAGAGCGGCACAACATCGGCTTCAAGGTGATCGTCTTCCTGGTCATCCTGGTCGGCCTGTTCTACGCGGTGAAGCGTCGGGTCTGGGCCGACGTGCACTGAGAACCGCTTTGCCGGAAGCGCCGCAGGCGGCCGCCGGATCGACCGGCGGCCGTCTTCGTTTCGGCGGTCTTGGCTTGCCTCGGCCGGGCGGCGGCGATATAGGCGGCAAGCAGACGAGCGAAGGGGATTGCCGCCATGCCGGGTGAGCCAGTCGGAAAGTCAGCGCGGCCGGTGATCGGCGTCGTCGGCGGCAGCGGCGTCTATGGCCTTGCGGGCCTGCGCGACACGCAATGGCGGCGCGTCCAGAGCCCCTGGGGCGAGGCCTCCGACGAACTGCTGTTCGGCACGCTTGACGGCGTGCAGCTCGTCTTCCTGCCGCGGCACGGCCGCGGCCACCGCCTGTCGCCGTCGGACATCAACTACCGCGCCAATGTCGACGTGCTGAAGCGTGCCGGCTGCACCGACGTGATCTCGGTCAGCGCCTGCGGCTCCTTTCGCGAGGAGCTGTCGCCCGGCACCTTCGTCCTGGTCGACCAGTTCGTCGACCGCACCTTTGCCCGGCCGAAGAGTTTTTTCGGCGCCGGCCTGGTCGCGCATGTCTCCATGGCGCATCCGACCTGCCGGCGGCTCGGCGCCGCGCTGGAGCGGGCGACCGCCGCCGCCGGCATCCCGGCGCGCCGCGGCGGCACCTATCTCGCCATGGAGGGGCCGCAATTCTCCTCGCTCGCCG
>DATKQA010000729.1:0-2287 GCA_035523835.1 Candidatus Sulfotelmatobacter sp. | reverse complement strand
TGGGCATCGGCGATTCGCTGTTCGGCTTCCGCGTCTATCCCATTGCCCCGCTCGGCCGGCTCATGGCGCGGAACCGCTGGATGCGCGGCTTCGACTTCGATCCGGAGGCCGTCGTGCGCCTTTGCTGGCAACAAGTTCCCATCGTCAACCGGCCGGCGCCGGTGCGCTATTTCGGCGCCGACGAGGGCGGCATCTCGCATTTCCGCTATGTCGGCGACAACGCCTTGCTGGCCTGGATGCACCTGCGCCTGATGGGCGGCTTTCTCATTCGGCTGCCGCTGCTTCTGGCGCGCCGGTTCAGATCATCCCGCCGTTGATGGAGATGATCTGGCCGGAGATATAGGCGGCGGCGTCGGAGGCGAGGAACCGGACGAGATCGGCCACTTCCTCCGGCTTGCCGGCCCGCTTCATCGGCACCAGGCGCTCGATCGTCTCCTTGTCGAACGCCGCTGCCGCCATCGGCGAGGCGATGATGCCGGGCGCCACCGCGTTCACGGTGATGCCGCGGCTGGCAAGCTCCAGCGCCAGCGAGCGCGTCGCCCCGTGCAGGCCTGCTTTGGCGGCGGCATAGTTGGTCTGGCCGCGGTTGCCGACCAGCGCCGCGACCGAGGAGATATTGACGATGCGGCCCCAGCGCGTGCGGATCATCGGCATGAGCAGCGGCTGGGTGACGTTGAAGAAGCCGTTGAGCGACACGTCGATCACCCGCGCCCATTGCTCGGCACGCATGCCCGGCATGACCGCATCGTCGTGGATGCCGGCGTTGTTGATCACGATCTGGATGGCGCCGGCCTGCAGCAGGGTTTCGAGCGCCGTGGCCGCGGCGGCGGCATCGGTCACATCGAAGGCGACGGCTTCGGCCGCGCCGCCGGCGGCGGCGATCGCGGCCACCGCTTCTGCCGCGCGGGCGCTGCCGCCGTGCGCGTGAACATAGACGTGATGCCCGGCCGCGGCGAGCCCGCGGGCGATCGCCGCGCCGATGGCGCCGCTGCCGCCGGTGACCAGGGCGCGCTTCATGCCGGCGCCGCCATCAGCACGACGGCGGCGCGGCCGCCGAGGATTTCCCGCTCCGCCGCGGCGAGCGTGAATTGATAGATGACCTGTTCGGCATCGCCCATCAGCCGCTCGGCGGCGATGATGAGATCGTCTTCCAGCAGGTCGAGGCGGGGGATTTCGCAGCGCACGTCACGCACGCTGACCAGATAGCCGGCTTGCGGCCGGACGGCGACGGCACCGGCCAGGCGGCCGTGCACCGCCATGGCCTGGGCGGCGAATTCGATGCCGCAGATGCTGTCGAGCCGGCCGGCGCGGCGCAGCGGATTGTCGCGGGCGCGATGCGAGACCGCGGCGCAGCGGATCGCGGTCTCGCTCCAATCCAGCACGCGATCGAGCAGGCACATCGCGCCGGCGTGCGGAATCATGGTGGTGATCTCGGTCCGGCCGATCGCGCTCACGGACGCACCGCGGCCTGGTCCCCCGCCGGGACGCCCGATCCGGCGACGAACGGCGTCACGCGCAGGCCGATCTCGAGCGCGGAGACGAAATCGAGCGCGATGTCGGCGGCCGCTTTGCGCGCCAGCGCGGCGAGGAGCGGCAGGCTGCGTGCCGCCGGCGTACCCTGGCGGAGTGCTTCCAGCGCGGCGTCCGCCATGGTCGTGGCGGTCGAGCGCGGCCGGACCTCGACCTCGAGAACGGCCAAGGTCGCCGCCGTCGGCTGCGGCGTCAGGATCAGGGCGGCGGCGAAATTCGCCCCGATCGGGCGCGGCGTGTTCAGCGGTTCGGGCGCGCAGACGTCGTAGGCAAAAAGAGCGACGGGCTCTCCGTCGGTTGTCGCCTGCACCGCCGCTTCGATCAATCCGGCGGCGAAGCTCGAATCGTAGCAGCAAAGGCTGCTCGATGGCGCGTGCGACCGATTGGCGATGCTCCAATAGCCGGCCGGCGCGTTGTGCACCGAATTGTGAAAGCGCGTCGGGGACAGTTCCGGCTCGTTCGTCGCCAGCACGTCGAGAATCTGGTGGATGGTTTCGCCGTCGCCGCCGGACGAGGTGAACACGGTCGCCACTTCCGCCGGATCGCGCCCGGCGCCGGCGAAGGCCTCGGCGCCGACGGCGAGCGCCAGCTTCACCGTCTGCACGGTGCGGCGCCGTTCGTTCGGCGGCAGCAGCGGGCTCGGCGGCACCACGGTCGGTGCCGCGACATAGGGTGTCGCGCCGCTGAGCACCGAACGGCTCGCCTGCCAGCCGTTCAGGCCGGGGCCAAAGAGGCCGATGCCTTCGACATGGACGCG
>DATKQA010000728.1:0-2533 GCA_035523835.1 Candidatus Sulfotelmatobacter sp. | reverse complement strand
GGTCGGCTTCAGCTTGATGAAGAGGTCGTTATGCAGCCAGAGCGTCAATCCGCCGAAGACCAGCACGAAGACGCCGGTGACCAGCGGCATCATCGGCAGCTTGCGGTCGAGCAGGTAGGCGGCGATGACGGAGACGATCGTCGCCGCCATGAACACGCCGGTGCCGACGAAAATATCCGCGCGGCTGTTGGCGATGAAGAAGGCCAGAAGCGGCCCGGCCTCGATCGCGAATTTGGCCAGGGGATAATAGGCGGGACGTTCCATACGGCGGCCACCATAGTCGGCGCCCGGTTGAGGCTCCACGAATTTTGCCGCCAGTTGTGACGCTGGCTGCAAACGCCGGGCTGCAAACGTAAGGCGCCGGCCGAAGACATCCGACCGGCGCCGACGGAAGTCTGCCCCACCGGGCGGCGGGGCAGGGAAGAGGCGTGCTACTTCTTCTTCTTCGCAGCCTTTTTCTTCGCGGCCTTCTTCGCGGTCTTCTTCTTCGCAGCTTTCTTTGCCATAACGGCGCTCCTTAGCATTGCTTCGTTGCGGGGCGAGAGGCTGCAAATGCCCCTGAATAAAAGGACTTCGCCCCAGACTGGCTGATCTTGCGAATCAGCTCCCCTACAAATTCGAGTCGGAGTGATTCACTGTCAAGTGAAATCCACAACATATGGCATGGATTTTTACGATTTCCGCTAGGACTGGGTAAGAACACAACACCCTGTGGTCCGCGGAAATCGACCTACCAGGGCACTCGCAAGTGCTTGTCAGCTCTCTGCGCCGGTCAGGGCGCGCGCGAATGACGCCGCCTCGAAAGGCTGCAGGTCGTCGATCCCCTCGCCGACGCCGATCGCCTGCACCGGCAGGCCGAACTTGGCGGCGAGCGCGATCAGAATGCCGCCGCGCGCCGTGCCGTCGAGCTTGGTCATCACCAGCCCGGTGACGTCGCAGACGCTGCGGAAGACCTCGACCTGATTGATCGCGTTCTGGCCGGTGGTGGCGTCGAGCACGAGCAGCGTCGCGTGCGGCGCCGCCGCATCGAGCTTCTTCAGCACTCGGCCGATCTTTTCCAGTTCGGCCATGAGATGCGACTTGTTCTGCAGCCGCCCGGCGGTGTCGATCAGCAGGATGTCGGCGCCTTCGGACTGCGCCTTTTTCAGCGCGTCGAAGGCGAGGCCGGCGGCGTCGGCGCCGACATTGCCGGCGACGACCGCAGTCGCGGTGCGGCCGCCCCAGACCTGCAACTGCTCGATCGCCGCGGCGCGAAAGGTGTCGCCGGCGGCCAGCATCACCTTCAGGCCCTGGTCGCGATAGCGCTTGGCGAGCTTGCCGATGGTGGTGGTCTTGCCGGTGCCGTTGACGCCGACGACCAGGATCACCGCCGGCTTGCGCCCCATGGGCTCGGGCAGCGGCCGGGCGACCGGCTGGAGCAGCTTTTCAATCTCCTCGGCGAGCGCCTCGCGCACTTCGTTCGGCGTCACTTCCTTGTCGAAGCGGGTCTTGCGGATGGCGGCGACGATCTCGGCCGCGGGTGCGACGCCAAGATCGGCGCTGATGAGCAGATCCTCCAGCTCCGCCAGCGCCGCATCGTCGAGCCGGCGCTTGGCGAAGATGCCGGTGATGCCGTCCGAGATGGCGCCGGCCGAGCGTTTCAGCCCGGCCTTGAGCCGCGCCAGCCAGCCGCGCTTCTTTTCCGGCTCCGCCGTCGTCATGCCGCGGGCCGGCCGACCAGGCGGCCGTCGCGCACGGCGGCGATGGCCAGGCGCAGGACGGAACCGGGCGCAGCAGGCTGCTCGAGCGTGACCGGCGCATAGTGCTCGCTGCGGCCGAGCGCCGCGCTTTCCACCAGCACTTCGGCGGTGCCGCCGACGCGCGTCGCGAGCCAGCGCCGCGCCGCCGCGTCGCCGGCGGCGCGCAACCGCCGCGCACGTTCCCTGCGCGCGGCCACCGGCACCTGCGGCATGCGTGCCGCCGGCGTGCCGCGCCGGGCGGAATAGGGGAAGACGTGCAGCCAGGTCAGGCCGCAATCCTCGATCAGCGCCAGCGAGCTTGCGAACATGGCCTCGTCCTCGGTCGGAAAGCCGGCGATCAGGTCGGCACCGAACACCATGTCGGGACGATAGGCGCGCACGCGGCGGCAGAAGGCCACGGCGTCCTGCCGGGAATGCCGTCGCTTCATGCGCTTCAGGATCAGGTCGTCGCCGGCCTGGAGCGACAGATGCAGGTGCGGCATCAGTCGCGGCTCCTCGGCGACGAGCTGCAGCAGATCGTCGTCGACCTCGACCGGGTCGAGCGACGACAGCCTGAGGCGTTTGAGGTCCGGCACCAGCGCCAACAGGCGCCGCGCCATCTGCCCGAGCGTCGGGCGGCCGGGCAGGTCGGCGCCGTAGGCGGTGATGTCGACGCCGGTCAAAACGATCTCGGCGATGCCGGCGGCGGCGAGCTTGCGCGCCTGCTCGACGATGGCGCCGGGCGGCACCGACCGGCTGTTGCCGCGGCCGAAGGGGATGATGCAGAAGGTGCAGCGATGGTCGCAGCCGTTCTG
>DATKQA010000727.1:0-5375 GCA_035523835.1 Candidatus Sulfotelmatobacter sp. | reverse complement strand
GCCGGGACTCCAGGTCCATCGGACTGAGCTTCCACTGCTCGAGCGGATCGTGAATGCGCATCATGAAGCGCAAATGCCGCCCGTCGTGGGTGATCGGGAACCAATATTTGGCCACCATGATGCCCGAGCGCGCCAGCATGCGTTCGAACTCCGGCGCCGGCAGCGCCGCCGCGTTCCGGGCGCCAAGCCTGGCGTGACGCGGCAATTTCACGATCGGCAACCCTCGCGTCCAGGATGCCGCTCCCCGGCAGCTCCGGACATTTTGCGCCGCAAGTGATGACAAAGGCATGACGCCTGGGATGGCCGGGGCGCAGCCAAAATCGTAAGATCGGCGCAGCGAAAGGGGGAAGATCATGATCCCTGGCATGCCGATTGCCGTCTTTATCCACACCCTGCTGAGCCTGGTCGGGCTGGTCGCCGGCGTGGTGGTGCTCACCGGCTTGTTCGGCTCGCGCCGCCGCGACGGCTGGACGGCGATCTTTCTGCTCACGCTGTTCGCCACCAGCGCCTCCGGCTTCATCCTGCCGGCGAGCCGTTTCCTGCCGTCGCACGGCATTGGCATCCTGTCCCTGGCGGTGCTGCTGGTTGCGGTGGTCGCGCGCTATCGGTTCCGGCTCGCCGGCGCCGCGCGCTGGCTCTATGCCGTCGCCGCGGTGCTGACGCTCTATCTCGACGTCTTCGTCGCCGTCGCCCAGGCCTTCGCCAAGATTCCCGCGCTGAAGCGGCTGGCGCCGCCCGGCTCCCAAGCACCGTTCGCCATCGCCGAGCTGGCGGTCATGGCGCTGTTCGTCGTGCTCGCCGTACTCGCCGCGCGAAAGTTTCGTCCGGCGATTCCCGACCTGAAGCCCACGACAGCTTTCAGTTCGACATCACCTTGACGTAGCTGCCGGGCGCATCCTCGAGCACCGGGAGCGCACCGTCGCCCGGCCGGCGCGCCGGCACGCGCTCGCCGGAATACTTGGCGAGCCAGCGGTCCCAATCCTCCCACCACGAACCCGGCACCTCGGTGGCCGTGGCAAACCATTCCTCGGGAGTCGGCGGAAACGTCTTCGCCTCGTTCACCCAGTGCTGGTACTTCTTCGCCGCCGGCGGATTGATCACGCCGGCGACATGGCCCGAGCCCGCCAGCACCAGGCGGATCGGGCCGCGGAACAGATGCACCATCTTGTAGACCGAGCGGAAGGGGGCGATATGGTCCTCCTTCGAGCATTGGATGTAGCTCGGCACCTTGATCCGCGTCACGTCGATCGGCACGCCGCCCATGACCAGCGCCTTCGGCTGCGACAACAAGTTGCGCTGATACATGTTGCGCAGATAGTAGCTGTGCATCTTCGCCGGCATGCGCGTCGCGTCGGAATTCCAGTAGAGCAGATCGAACGGGAAGGGTTCCTTGCCGAGCAGATAGTTGTTGACCACGAACGACCAGATGAGGTCGTTGGCGCGCAGCATGTTGAAGGTGGTCGACATCTCGTTGCCGTCGAGATAGCCCTTCTGCTGCATGAGCTGCTCGATATGCTTGAGCTGCTCCTCGTCGATGAAGATCTGCAGCTCGCCGGCCTCCGAGAAATCCACCTGGGCGGCGAAATAGGTCACCGCCTTGATACGGTCGTCGCCGACGGCGGTCATGTAGGCGAGGGTGGCGGCCATCAGTGTGCCGCCGATGCAATAACCGATCGCCGTCACGTCGGGCTCGCCGGTGGCGCGCCCGACCGCGTCGACCGCCTCTATGATGCCCTCGCGCATATAGTCGTCGAAGCCCTTCTGGGCGAGCTCGGCATCGGGATTGACCCACGACACCACGAATACCGTGTAGCCCTTGCCGACCGCCCAGCGAATGAAGGAATTCTCCTTGCGCAGGTCCAGGATGTAGAACTTGTTGATCCACGGCGGCACGATCAGCAACGGCCGCCGATAGACCGTCTTCGTCGTCGGCGCATATTGGATGAGCTGCATCAGGTCGTTCTGGTAGACCACCTTGCCCGGCGTGGCGGCGACGTTCTCGCCGATGCGGAACGCGGCGAGGTCGGTCATCTTGATGGCAAGCTGGCCCTTGCCGCGGTCCAGGTCCTCGAGCATATGGTCGAGGCCGTGCACCAGGTTCTCGCCGTTGCTTTCCAGCGTGACGCGCAGCACTTCCGGATTGGTCATGACGAAGTTGGACGGCGCCATCGCGTCGACGAACTGGCGGGTATAGAAGTCGACCTTGCGCGCCGTCTTGTCGTCCAGGCCCTCGACGTTGCGCACGGTGTTCTGCAGCCAGCGCGCGGTCAGCAGGTAAGACTGCTTGATGAAGTCGAAGAGCTGGTTCTCGTCCCAGGCCGCGTCCTTGAAGCGGCGGTCGCCCTTGTCGGGGGCGACCAGGGGCTTCGACTCGTTGCCGAGGAAGCGCTCCGTCGTGTTGCGCCAGAGGTCGAGATAGCTTTTCCAAAGGTCGAGCTGCGCCTGCACCAGCTTGCCGGGATCGGCCATCATCCTGGCCGTCATCTCCTGAAAGGCGCTGCCGATGTTGAGCGGGTCGACACCGCCGGCGGCGCCGTCAGCCGCCTGGCGGGCCAGGAAGTCCGCGACCAGCCGCTGGCTCTGGGCAGCGATCCTGACCATGTTTCTGGCCAATTCGGCGGGATCGGGAAGTTTGATATCGTTGTCCGGTTGCTCGGCCATTGGAGTGATCTCTCGGTCCGGCGCGACGAGCCGGTTGTGTTGCTGGGTGAACCGCGTTATGGACAGGCAGACGCGGTTTCAACCGTGTATGGATGGGTCGGTTCCGCTTTCGCCGGCAGCCACGACAGAGGCCGCCATATAACATAAAATGCCTGCAACTAGAAAGGCATAGCGGCCATGACGGCGGCGAAACCGGGGACCGGGGCAAGGGCAGGATGAAGTTGCGGGAACAGACGAGGCAGATCGGGCAGCCGGGCCCCATCCGGCCGTCCAGCGGCGTCCGCCGTGCGGCGGGCGCCACGCTGCTGCTGGCTGCCTTGGCCATGCAGGGCTGTTCCTCCTGGCCGAATTGGGCCAATCCGGGAAAGTGGTACGACGGCGTCTTCGGCGACGAGCCGACCACCTCGTCATCGACCGCATCCGACCAGATGCCGGCGCCGACGGAAGCGACGGGCCAACCGGCCGGCCAGAGCCCCGGTGCGAGCCAGGGCGGCGCGAGCCAGGGCGGCGCGCAGAAGGGCTTCCCCAATCTGGCGACGGTGCCGCCGCGGCCGCCGGAATCGAGCAGCGGCGAGCGGCGGGCCATGCAGCAGAGCCTAGCGGCCGACCGCGACAGCGCGCATTATACGGACGAGGATCTGCGCGGCCAGCCGGCCACTGCCGCGCCGACACCGCCGACCGTGCCGAATACCGCCACGGCCGGCACCGCGCCCTCGAACCCGGCAACGCCGGGCGCCGCACCCTCTGCGCCGGCGGTAGCAACGCCGCCACCGCCGCCGGCTGCGAGTACCGCGAGCGCACAACCCGCCGCGCCGACGGCAGGAACGGCGCCGCTTCCGGCGGTGCGACAGGCGGCCCTCGCGCCGCCTCCGGCAGTCCCGAAGCCGGCGACGCCCAGCGCGCCCGCGCCTGCGGTGTCAAGGCCGGCAGCGCCAAGCGCGTCCACCCCGGCGCCGCCGCCGACGGCTGCCGCCATCGAGCCGCAGCCGCCGGCCAACCTCGGCACGTCGGTGGCGGATGTCTACCGGCAGGCCTTGCAGCAATCGGCCGCAACGGTGACGACCGCGCCGGCCGATCCGCATTTCGTCCCACCGCGCGGCCAACCGGTGCAGCAGTTCTCCACCGCCGTTCCGCCGATCGTGCAGCAGAACTACAATTCGTCGCTGGCGGTGCGGCCGCCGGCGTTATCGGGCAACGGCGCTCCCGCAACCCGACGCGGTACCGGCGGTACGGCTTTCGCCACGGCCGGTTCGCACCTGGCGGCGATGATCCAGTTCGCCGACGGCTCCGCCAGCCTCAGCGCCGAAGACCGCGTCACCATCCGCAATATCCTGGCAACCTACAAGCAATCCGGCGGCATCATCCGCATCGTCGGCTATGCCTCCGGGCAGGGCGGCGCGGAATCGGTGCAGCAGAAGCTGGCGGTCTTCGACATCGCCGACCGGCGCGCCGAGGCGGTGGCCAACGAACTCATCCGCCAGGGCGCGCGCCCCAACTCGGTGTTCGTCGAGGCGCAGACCGGCGACAACGCCGGCTATGGCGCGGTCGACGGGGTGGCTCGGGAGGACTTGCGGCGGGCGGAAATCTTCCTCGAAAATTAGCCATAATTGGGTTACACAGCAGCGGTACTTTACGGTCGCGAACTTCGCCCGAAGGCTGAGGCGACGGCGTTCCGCCAGCGGATCGGTAAGGGTATGGAACCCATGGACCTGGAATTTCATCGCATCAAGCGTCTGCCGCCCTATGTCTTCGAGGAAGTCAACCGGATGAAGGCGCGTGCGCGCGCCGCCGGCGAGGACATCATCGACTTCGGCATGGGCAATCCCGACATGCCGACGCCGCCGCATATCGTCGAGAAGCTGATCGAGGCGGTGCGCGATCCGCGAACGCATCGCTATTCCAGCTCGCGCGGCATTCCCGGCCTCAGGCGTGCCATCGCCGCCTACTATGGGCGCCGCTTCGGCGTCGACATCGATCCGGAAAGCGAGACCATCGTCACCCTCGGCTCGAAGGAAGGCCTCGCCAATCTCGCCAGCGCCATCGCCGCGCCGGGCGACACGTTCCTGGTGCCGAACCCGAGCTATCCGATCCACCCCTACGGCTTCATCATCGCCGGTGCGGTGATCCGCCACGTGCCGATCGGGCCGGGCATCGATTTCCTGCAGGCGCTCGAGCGCGCGGTGCGCCACAGCGTGCCGGCCCCGGTGGCCCTGGTGGTCAGCTTCCCGGCCAATCCGACCGCCATGACCGTCGACCTCGACTTCTATGGCCGCATCGTCGAGTTCGCCCGTAGCCGCAACCTCTACGTGATTTCCGATCTGGCCTACGCGGAGATTTATTTCGACGGTGTGCCGCCGCCCTCGATCCTGCAGGTGCCCGGCGCCAAGGACGTGGCGATCGAGTTCACCAGCCTCAGCAAGACCTACGCCATGCCGGGCTGGCGCGTCGGCTTCGCCACCGGCAACCGCAAGCTGGTGCATGCTTTGACGCGCATCAAGTCCTACCTCGACTACGGCGCCTTCACGCCGATCCAGGTGGCGGCGACGGCGGCGCTGAATGGGCCGCAGGATTGCGTCGAGGACATGCGCCGCATCTACCGCTCGCGCCGCGACGCGCTGATCAAGGGCCTCGCCCAGGCCGGTTGGGACGTGCCGCCGCCGGCCGCCTCGATGTTCGCCTGGGCGCCGATCCCGGAGCGTTTCAGCAACGTCGGC
>DATKQA010000726.1:0-2686 GCA_035523835.1 Candidatus Sulfotelmatobacter sp. | reverse complement strand
TCGGCGGGCGAGTGGCAGTGGTCACCGGCGGCAACGGCGGAATCGGACTCGGCATGGCGCGCGGCCTGGCCGAGGCCGGCGCCAGCATCGTCGTCGCCGGCCGCAATCAGGCCAAGAACGCGGCCGCGGTCAAGGAATTGGAAGCACTCGGCACCAGGGCGGCGGCGGTGGCCGGCGACGTGACGCGGGCGGCGGATTGCGCCGACCTGATCCGCGCCGCCGTCGACCGTTTCGGACGGCTGGATATTCTGGTCAACAACGCCGGCACCAATATCCGAAAGGCGCCGCAGGATTATACGGCGGCGGAATGGCACGCGGTGCTCGACACCAATCTCGCCAGCGCCTTCCATTGCGCCCAGGCGGCCTATCCCGAGATGCGGCGCCTCGGCGGCGGCAAGATCATCAACACCGGTTCGATGATGTCGATCTTCGGCGCCGCCTTCGCCGTGCCCTATGCGGCCAGCAAGGGCGGCATCGTGCAGATGACCAAGGCGCTGGCTTCGGCCTGGGCGCGCGACAATATCCAGGTGAACGCGGTGCTGCCGGGCTGGATCGACACCGACCTCACCCGCGAGGCGCGGCGGCAGTTGCCGAAGCTGCACGACAGCGTGCTGGCGCGCACGCCGGCCGGGCGCTGGGGCGTGCCGGGGGACCACGCGGGCATCGCCGTTTTCCTGGCAAGCTCGGCGTCCGACTTCGTCACCGGCGCTGCCATCCCCGTCGACGGCGGCTATTCCGCACAAGGCTAGTCGAGCCGCGCTCAGCCGAGCGCCGCCCAGAGCAGCGCCAGGCCGGAGACGAGCAGCAACCCGTCGAGCACGCGGTGGAAGAGGCGCGGGCTCATGCGTTGCACCACCGCCTTGCCGACGAAGGCGCCGGCCATGACCGAAGCGCCGATGAGCAGGCCCTTGAGGATCGCCGGCACGGGCAGCGCGCCGAGTTCGCGGAAGGTGGCCACCTTGGCGATCATCAGCGCCAGCGAGCTTGCCGCTTCGGTGGAAAGAAAAGCGCCCTTCGTCAGGCCATAGGATGTAAAGGCCGGCACGCTCAGCGGACCGGTCGAGATGACGATGCCGGTGATGAAGCCGATCACCGCGCCGGCGAGGGCAAGCTGCCAGAGCGCCAGCCGGAGTTCGAGCGCCTCGAGCCGGCGTCGGGCCGGGATCATCGCCAGGAAAAAGAGGCCGAGCGCCACATCGACCGCTGCCGACGGCAACACCAGGAGCGTGCGGGCGCCGAGCGCTGCCGCCGGCACGCCGGTGACGGAATAGGCGGCGAAGGCACGCCAGTCGACCTCCCGCCACCAGGCCAGCATCTTGCCGACATTCGCCATCAGCGCGGCAATGGCCATGATCGGCACCGCCTGCTTCGGCCCGAACTGGAACACCAGCACCGGCAGCAGCATGATCGAGGCGCCGGTACCGATGATGCCGCTGACGGCGCCGGCGACCAGGCCGAGGAGCAGCACGACAAGATAGATCACCATCGGCGCCGCGCACTTTCCTGCTTCACAGCCGGTCCATTCGGGGCGGCGGCCGACGCGAAGTCAAAGTGAAATCCACCGGTCTCGATCGCTAATCCCGCCAGCGCAGGATGAGCTTGCGGCCTTGGAACTCGAACGAGGCCATCTCCTTCAGGAAGGATATGCCGAGCAGCGAATCGCTCGGCTCCGCCTGGTTGATGGAGACCGGCACGTCGCCGAGCCGGAGCGGCCCGATGGCAAGATGCGGCAGGATATAGGGCGCGCCGCGGCCGTAGCCGTTCGCCGTGCGGTAGACTTCGGTGAAATGCAGCGCGTCGACATCGATGCCGATTCGACGAGCGTCGTCGCGGCCGAGGCTGATGGTGCTGGCGCCGGTATCGACCAGGAAGCGCACCCTGACGTCGCCGACCTCGCCCATGACGTAGAAATGCCCGTCGGCGCTCTCGGTCAGCACCAGTTCGTGCGCGCCGGCCGGCATCGGCGCGCTCGGATCGAGCTCCGCCCGCACCCGGTCCAAGAGAATTCGCAATTCATCCTGGAAGGTGAAGCCGAGCACCAGCACGACGACGATGGCAATCCAGATGGCGCCGTGACGCAGCGCCGGGCCAAGGCGGAGGCCGCGCCGGTCGAGGCGCCCATACAGGCCGAGCGCCAGCACAACGCCGGCACCAATCAGGAAAGCGAGGTTCTCGTGCGCCGCCGGCGCTGCGGGATAGGCCGAGGCCAGCAGCCAGAGCCCGGTGCCGGCGATGGCGATCAGCGCGAGCCGGAGCAGCATGCGTCCGCCACGGCGCGGCGGTGGCCGCGGCGTTCGGTTCCAGGGGTTCGGCGGCTCGGGCATGGTGCGGGCGGCGGGCAGGCGGACGATGCGCGAAGTCTAGCGCAAGAGGCGCTCTTGCCGCTGCCTGGACCGTGCCGGGATTTCTTCTTATCGTGCCGGCCAAACACGGTCGGTGCGGAGCCTTGCCATGGCCTACCAGTCCATCAACTTCCAACAGAAGTTCGGCCTGTTCACCGAGCAGTGGCAGCCCAAGGTGATCGCCGAGATGAACGACTACCAGTTCAAGCTGGTCCGCATGCGGGGCGACTTCGTCTGGCACGACCATCAGGACACCGACGAGACCTTCGTCGTCATCGAAGGCCGCCTCCGCATCGATTTCCGCGACGGCGCGGTGGAGACCGGCGCCGGCGAGATGTTCGTCG